>NZ_SRLW01000097.1:0-31338 GCF_006518215.1 Myxococcus sp. AB025B | reverse complement strand
CACGGCGACGTTGCTCGCGTCCGGGCGGGTGCTGGTGGCGGGTGGGTGGAATGCCGGAGGGGCCCTGGGCTCGACGGTGCTGGTCGATGTGGAGAATCGGGTGGCGACCCCAGGTCCGCCCCTGGCGACACCTCGGCACGGCCACACGGCGACGTTGCTGCGCTCCGGCCAGGTGTTGATCACCGGTGGAGTCGGTGCGGGAGGCGAGGCGCTTGCCTCCGCGGAGCTCTTCGACCCGGAGAGCGGGACCTGGTCATCCACGAAGCCGCTCGCGGCGGCCCGGCGTGACCACACTGCCATCCTGCTGGACGAGGGGCGGGTGCTGCTGGTGGGGGGCGTAGGAACCGGAGGCGCGCTGGCGTCGGCCGAGGTCTATGACCCGGGAACAAAGACGTGGACGAACACGGGGCGGCTGTTCGTGCAGCGGGGCAACCATACGGCCACGCTGCTCGGGAGCGGACACGTCCTGGTGGCGGGCGGCAGCAACAAGGTGGCCGAGACCGTCGTCTATCTCTCGTCGGTCGAGCGGTACGAGCCCTCGTCGGGAACCTGGCGCGCGTTGCCACCTCTGCGGGTGGCGCGCGATGGCCACACCGCGACCTTGCTGACGTCGGGAGGTGTCCTGGTGGTCGGCGGCTACAACAGCAGCCACGTGGCGGAAGCGGAGCTCTTCGACCCCGCCACGGAGCAGTGGCTCCCGGCAGGCCGGCTCGAGAAGGGACGCGACCTCCACACGGCCACCCGGCTGTCCTCGGGCAAGGTCCTGGTCGCGGGAGGCCATGGGGACGACGGCTCCCTCGCCACGGCGGTGCTGTATGACCCCGCCACAGGGCGCTGGTCTCCCACGGGCACGATGACGACGGCGCGCAGCGCCCACACCGCGACCCTGCTTCCCTCGGGCAAGGTGCTGGTGACGGGCGGCTATTCGGACACGTCGGGCACGGCGGCACCGCTCCAGGGCGCGGAGGTCTATGACCCGACGACGGGGCGGTGGTCCCCCGTGAAGGACCTCACGTTCAAGCGCGGCAGCCACACCGCGACGCTCCTGCCGTCGGGGAAGGTGCTGGTGGCCGGGGGCTACTCGGAGAAGCTGGACCAGGGCGCGCTGGCGACCGCGGAGCTCTACGACGAGGCCACCGGGACGTGGACCGAGACCCCGTCCTTCGTGGAGGGGCGGGGTGCGCATACCGCCACGCTCCTGCCCTCCGGAAAGGTGCTCATCGCGGCGGGCCATGGTGGTTTCGAGGACCGGTTCTACCTCTCGCCTTGCGAGCTGTATGACCCGGCCACCGGGCAGTGGTCGCCCACCAGCGGCGTGTTGACGCCTCGCGAGAACGCCACGGCCACCTTGCTGCCCCTGGGCAAGGTGCTGGTGGTGGGAGGATATGGCTACAACGGCGGGGTGCACTGGGAGGCGGAGCTGTTCATGCCGTGAGGGCCCACGCTACATGCAGCTCGCGCAGAAGAGCCGGCCCTGCTTGCGACCGCCGCGGACGCCGCGTCGCAGGCCCTTCACCAGCTTCATCAGCCCGCCGGCCACTTCGCTCCACGAGGGCATGGGGAAGCCGCCGATCAACACGTTGGGCTGCCCCAGGACGATGGCGCCGAAGTCCGGGATGAGGCCCGGGTCCTTGCCCACCATCATCGACAGGGCCATGGCGGCCGCGTCCGCGGCGAGCTGGGCGGCGGCCACGGCGGCGCCTATCGCCTGCCCCGCGGCGGTGGCGGCGCTGGCGGCGGCGGCGTTCGCGGAGTCGGCGGCGGCCGCCTCGGCGCTCGAGTGCGCCGAATCCATGGCGCTCGTCACCACCCCGAGCGCGCCGGCCGCCATCCCCGCCGCCGCCATCACCTTCGCCAGCTTGCTCATCCCTCCCGCGGACGGCGTGCAGTGCTTGGTGATGTCGCCCATGCGCGCGGCCCGCGAGCCGCCGATGAAGACCTTGCTCGAGCCCGTGAAGACCTCCAGCGGCGGCATGAAGCTGCCGCACGTCACAGCCAGGCCCACGTCCCCCGCGCGCGCGGCGGGCAGGCCGTTGATGAGCACGGACACACAGCCGCTGAGCAGCACCGTGCCGATGCTGGGCAGCGGGATGGGCGGCGCCGGAGGGATGAGGCTCGGAGGATGGGCGTGCGGGTGGGGCAGGCCCACGTGCAGCGCGGTGAGCGTCGCCGCCGGCAGCGCGGGGAACAGGGCGGCGAGGGGCGCGGTCGCCAGCGCGAAGCCCGTGTTGAGCAGCTCCACCGGCGCGTTGATGAGGCCCAGCACGCCCCCCAGCGCCTGGTTGACGGCGCCCACCGCCCCCTGGTGCGCGGGCGGCGCCTGCCGGAAGGGGTCCGTGGTCCGGTTGACCACCGAGGCGAACGAGTCGACCGCGACGTTCTCCCCCGTGGGCTGCATGAGCGGCGGTGCGGGCTGGGGGGGCTGCTGCGCGTCGCGGACCGCGCTGTTCGCGGAGGTGCTGGCCCTGGGGTTGCTCATGTCTGGCCTTCCCTCGGCAGGCTTTGGAGTTCCTTCTTGCAGGCGCGCTGCTCCGTCACCATCCCCGCTTCGCCATACACCTTCTCCAGCCGCTGGAGCACGGACCTCAGCCTCGCAGTGTACTCCACGGAGCGACAGAACGCCGCCGCGCCCGTCCACGTCACCACGGCCTTGCCCAAATCCTTGCGCAGGTAGCGCGCGAGCCCCAGCTTCTCCAGGGCGTCCGCCTTGGGATAGGGGTTGAGCGCCTTGGCGGCCACCCTGTCGGTGATGTCGAAGTACCCCTCCGCCTCCGTGTACTGCTTGAGCTCCAGGCTCACGTCCCCCGCGGCCATGGACAGGTTGATGAGGATGGGGAGCGCCAGGGTGTTCACCGCCACCGCCAGCCCCTGCTGGTAGCGCTCCTTGGCCTGCGCGAGCTTGCCCACCGCCCGCAGCACGTCGCCGGCGCCTTGCAGACACAGCGCCTGCAATTCCTTCAGCCCCTGCTCGGCGTAGTACGTGTGGAGCAGCCCATACTTCTCCAACGCGGCCGGGTAGCGCTTGTGCGCGTAGTCCAGCGCGGCCAGCTGGAGCAGGGCCTGCATCCGCTCGGGGACGGGGAGGGCGGGGTCCACCGACTCCTGCGCCAGGCTGTCCGTCAGCGCCGCGGTGCTCAGGTCCGGCTCGTACACGAGCACGCCCGGCACCTGGAGCTTCCTGAGCGCGGGCACGAGGAAGGGCGGCTCCTTCTCATCGCGCACGATGATGCGCAGCGAGCGCATCCAGGGCTGGAAGCCGTCGTGTGGCAACAGCTGCCCCACCAGGTGGGAGTAGCCCGTCCGGTCCTCGATCTTCATGGGCACGAGCGCCCAGACGAGCCGGTGGTCCCCATCCGGAGGCAGCAGGCCCCGCACGTGCTCGATGGCGGAGCGCAGCCGTGCGCCCGGACTCTCGCGAGGGTCCTGACAGCGGCCGGGCAGTGCGGGCCAGGGGGCCTCGCCGTTCTGCTTGCGGGTGAGGTTGGCGCCCTCCAGCTGCGCCTCCAGGTTGGCCAGCACGTCGGTGACGTATTGCGTGGCGGAGCGGGCCTCGTGCGCGAAGAGGAGGAAGAGGTCCGAGGGCGTCTCCTCGTCCAATCCCTTGAGTGTCTTGTGGACCCAGGCCGCCTCGGCCTCGTGACAGCCGATGACGAGCAGCAGGTGGTCTCGCTGGTCCACGAAGCCACCGAGTGTGTCTTGGAGTTCCTGGAGCTTGCGCCGCATGGGTTTGATGAGTGTAACCCCACCGCGCCTGCTCAGACGAGACGCTCCGTCAAATGCTCGCGGCACTATCTGTCCGGGCTCGCTCCGCGATATGAGAGGCCTCTCAGGAAGGCTCCGATTGACAGGGGGGAGGCCTCGTGTCCGATTCACCCGACGACGTGCTGCGCAAGGTCGAGCAGACGGCGCAAGTGGTCAGCGAGTCGCAGGAGGCCGCGCGGCAGGCTCGGGCCGGCGAGCTGCCCGCCCAGGCGACGAAGCCGCTGGAGAGCGCCCTGCGCCAGGTTCCCGCAGTTCAGCAGGCGACACAGCAGGCGCAGCGCGCCCGACAGGCCGTGCAGCAGGTGAGCGCCGTGGCCCAGGGCGTCCTGGGCGCCACGGGGGGGCTGGAGGCCCTGTCCGAGCTGGCGCGCGCCATCGGCGGAGGGACGCCCCTGGACAAGGTGCGCTTCTCCTTCCAGTCCAGCGCGGACCCCTCGGCGGACTGGCGCGTGGTGGAGCTGCACTCGCGCGAGGGGCTCTCCGAGCTCTACACGTGCACGGTGGACCTGGCCAACGAGCACCTGGACGCGGACGTGGACGGGCTGCTCGGCTCGTCCGCCGAGGTGCTCATCGCGCACGACGCGGGGGCGCGGCGGCTGTGCGGCATCGTCCACCGGGTGGAGCACCTGGGCACGCAGGCCGGGCATCTGCTGGCGCGCGCGCACGTGGTGCCCGCGCTCTGGGCGCTCTCGCAGCGCAAGGACCAGCGCATCTTCCAGGAGAAGAAGGTCCCGGAGATCCTCGAGGAGGTGCTCACCCAGGCGCTGCGGCCCTTCGAGCGGCCGTTCCGCCTCGAGCTCAACCGCGAGTACCTGCCGCGCGAGTACTGCGTGCAGTACCACGAGTCGGACCTGGACTTCGTGCTGCGGCTGATGGAGGAGGAGGGCATCTTCTTCTACTTCGACCACTCGGGGGACAAGGAGGAGCTGGTGCTCGTCGAGGAGAACGAGCAGAGCCCCACCTGCGAGGCGGTGCTGGGGACGCCCATCACCGTGAAGGGCCCGGAGGCGACCACGGCCTCGGACGAGTGCCTGCGGCACTTCGACTTCTCCCAGCAGCTGCACACCACCAGCGTGGTGGTGCGCGACTTCAACTGGACGCACCCGGACTACGACCTGACGCGCGAGTCGCGCGCCAAGGACGCGATGGGCAAGGAGCGCGAGTCCTACGAGTACCCCGCGCCGCTGTTGGGGCCCTATGACAGCGGGGAGAAGAAGTACCAGTACGAGCCGGCCCAGAAGCAGGAGCTGCTGCGCCGGCAGGCCTTCCACGCGGAGGGCAAGCGCGGGCGGGGCGTGGGGTACGTCACCGGCTTCACGCCCGGCTACATGTTCGAGCTGACGGGCCACGGTCACGCCGCGCTGGACCAGTGGTACCTGCTCACGCGCGTGGAGCACCACGGCGACGCCTCCGAGGAGCTGACGAGCGACTCGCTGTCACTGCGCCGCGAGGGGCCGCCGCGGGAGCGCTACCACAACACCTTCGAGTGCGTTCCGTTGGACGTGCCCTTCCGGGCGGAGCGTCGGCGGCCGCGCGCGCGGATGGCGGGCCTGCAGACGGCGACGGTGGTGGGCCCGGCGAGCGAGGAGATCCACACCGACGAGCACGGCCGCATCAAGGTGCAGTTCCACTGGGACAGGCAGGGCAAGCGGGACGAGAAGAGCTCCTGCTTCCTGCGGGTGGTACAGGCCTGGGCGGGCCTGGGCTGGGGGTTCATCTTCCTGCCGCGCATCGGCATGGAGGTGCTGGTGGACTTCCTGGAGGGAGACCCGGACCGGCCCGTGGTGGTGGGCAGCGTCTACAACGGGAAGAACAAGCCGCCGTACGCGCTGCCGGAGCACAAGACGCGCAGCACCATCCGCACCTCCAGCTCCAAGGACAGCGACGGCTTCAACGAGCTGCGCTTCGAGGATGCCAAGGAGGTGGAGGAGATCTTCCTGCACGCCCAGAAGGACTTCAACGAGGTGGTGCTCAACAACCACTCCACCTCGGTGAAGGCGAACCAGACGAACTCGGTGGACGGCTCGCAGACGGAGACGGTGGGCGGGGACCAGGCGATGACGGTGCATGGCCAGCGCACCAAGACAGTGGACAAGGACGAGACGACCACGGTGCATGGCAAGCGCACCGAGACGGTGGACAAGGACGAGACCATCACCATCACCGGCGCGCGCACCGAGGACGTGACGGGCAAGGAGACGCTCTCCCTGCACGCGGGGCGGGATGCCACCGTCAACACGCTGGAGAAGCTCACCGTCACCGGCAACCGGCAGGAGAGCATCCAGGGCAAGGATTCGCTGGACGTCACGGGGGACAAGTCCGAGCACGTCGCCAAGAACTACGTGATGACGGGAGACCTGCAGCTCCAGGCGGTGCAGGGCGAGTGCAGCGTCACCCTGAAGGACAGCATCACGGTGGAGGGCACCAGCAAGAAGATCGCCCTGCACAACAGCTCGGGCCAGGTGGTGTTCGACGGGAACAAGATTGAAGTCACGGCGACGAAGGAGCTGTCGCTCGTCTGTGGCGCGGCGAGCATCAAGCTCAAGAGCGACGGCACCGTGGAGATCAACGGCGCCAAGGAAGTGAACGTGGGGGCGCAGCAGAGCACGCTGAAGCTCGAGGCCGCGGGAGGGTCGCTGTCGGCGCCCAAGCTGACGTCCTCGGCGGTGGGCATCCACGAAATCACCGGCGCGCTCATCAAGATCAACTGACGAGGTCTCCATGCAAGGCCGCGTGGCAGTGGGGCACCCCATCGACGTGGCATCGGGGGTGTTGTTCAACACCTGGATGGACCTGAGTCTGCCCGGGCGGGTCCCCCTGATGGTGGAGCGCTACTACAGCACCGCGCTGCTGGGGAGCACCGTGGGCCCCGCGCTGCTCGGCCCAGGGTGGCGGCTGGGCTTCCAGATGGCGCTGCGCCAGACGCTCGAGGGATTCGTCTACGTCAACAACGAGGGCGCGGAGCTGGCGCTCGAGGACGCGACGAACGCCTTCGAGAAGACGGGACGGCTGCTCTCGCCCTCCTCGGGCCTGGAGCTGCGACGGCAGGCGGACGACAGCCTGCTGCTCATCCGCTACGCCAACGAGCCCCATCCGCTGCGGCTCGTGTTCGAGAAGCAGTCCAAGGGCGTGCACTACGTCCTGCGAGAGCTGCGGGGGACCGAGCAGAGCCGGGTGGACCTCTCGTACAACTCCCTCGCCCAGCCCATCCGGCTGGTGCAGACGCGCACGAACAAGGCGCTGCGGCTGCGCTATGGCACCAGGGGTCTGCTCGAGTCCATCTCCCTGGAAGGCGAGTCGGGGCCGCCTCGCGTGGCCTACGAATACGACGGACAGGGCCGGCTGTGGCGTGTGCGGGACAGGCAGGGCGTGCTGGCGGTGTACGAGTACGACGCCCGGGCGCGAATGGTGTCCGAGAGCAAGTTCACGGGGGCCATCTTCCGCTTCGCCTACGACGATGCGGGCCGCTGCATTCACGCCACCGGCACGGACCATTACGAGGAGCGCTGGCTCGAATACCAGCCGGGCCGGCGCATTACCCGCGTCCGCGACAGCCACGGCGAGGTGACGGTCTACGAGTACAACAGCGCGGGGCAGGTCACCTCGGTCCGCTCGCCCTTGGGCGCGCTGACGGCCTACGAGTTCGACGACGCCGGGCGGCTGGTGGCTGAGACGGACGCCAACAAGGTCCGCGCGGAGCGGGAGTACGACGCGCTCGGGCGGTACTGTGCCGCGCACTTCCCCGGAGGCAAGCAGGTCCGGCTCCAGCATGACGACGAGCATCGGCCCGTGGCGCTCATCGACCCGCTGGGCCAGCTCTGGCGCTACACCTACGACGCGCAGAACAACCTCACGGGGATCCTGGAGCCCACCGGGCTGACGTGGCGCCTGGAGTTCAATCCCCAGGGCGAGTGCCTGGAGGTGACGAACCCGCTGGGACACGTCTTCCGTCTGGAGCGGGACCGGCTGGGCCGCCCCGTGCGGCGCATCGACTGGGAGGGCAACGTCTGGAGTACGGAGTTCGACGCGGATGGCTGGGTACTCGCGGAGGTGGACCCGCTGGGCCAGCGCACCGAGTTCCAGCGCGATGCCGCCAGCCGCGTCACGAGCATCCTCCCTCCGGACGGGCGTGCCTGGCACTTTGAGTACGACGCCGGGGGGCGCGTCGTGCGCTACCAGGCGCCGGACGGAGGGGTCACCCGGCTTCGCACCAGCAGCTGTGGTCACCTGCTGGAGAGCGTGGACGCGCGCGGCGGGGTGACGACCTACCGCTGGGACAGCGAGCCCAACCGGCTGTTGGAGATACGAAACCCGCTGGGAGAGACGTACCGGCGTGAGTTCGACGCGGACGGGCGGCCGGTGTCGGAGACATTCTGGGATGGCAGGTCCGTTCGCTACGAGCGCGACGGGGTGGGCAACTGCACCGCCATCATCTCCTCCTCGGGTGCGAGGACCGAGTACGCCTACGACGAATGGTGCAACGTCCTGCGCCGCGTGGCACCGGACGGTGTCGAGACGAAGTACGCGTATGACGCCAACCGGCTCCTGACGGGCGTGGAGTCCGGCGTGAAGGTCGCGTTCGAGCGCGACGTCTACGGCAACATCCTCGGGGAGAGCCTGGACGGGCAGCGCATCACGAATACCTATGACGCGATGAACCGGCGCACGCAGATGACGCCTCCTTCGGGGGAGCCCGTCCGCTACGCCTGGAGTCGCAACGGGGACTGCCTCGCCATCCAGCGAGGGAGCGCGGTGGTGGAGTTCGTGCGCGATGCTCTCGGCCGGGAGGTCCGGCGGGTGCTGCCCGGTGGCGGTGTGCTCGAGACCCGCTACGACGCGATGTCGCGACTGCTCGAGCAGGCCTACCATCCGCCGGGCTGGGTGGACCGTGGGCTCGATTGGCCCCCCACGCCTGGGGATCCGGACGCGGTGGCGCCGTTCAAGCGGTGCTATCACCATGACGACTTCGGCCACCTGTCGCGCACGGAGGATTCGCTGCGTGGACTGAGCCTGTTCAAGCACGATGCCACCGGTCGGCTGACGCAGGTTCTGCGGCCTGGAGGGACCTCGGAGGCATACGAGTACGACGCCTCGGGCAACCGGATGGCGCACGCGCTGCTGTCCTGGGAGCAGCCCGATGTCCCCGAGCGGGCCGTCACCCGACTCGCGTACGAGAAGGGCAGCCGCCTCGCGTCGGTCCAGAGTGCGCGGCGCGCCGAGTCGCACGCCTACGACGACGAGGGGCGGCTGGTGGCCCGGTATGTCCGCGAGGACGAGGGGCCCGAGCAGGTCTGGCGCTATGGCTGGACGGGCTCCAGTGAGCTGGCGTCGGTGGTGCGGCCGGACGGCGAGTCGTGGACGTATGTCTATGACGGCCTGGGGCGGCGTATCGCGCGGCGCGGACCTCGGGGAGAGCACCGATATTTGTGGGATGGAGAGGTCATCCTCCAGGAGGATGACCCGCGAGGCGCCGTGAGGCAGTGGTTGTTCGAACCGAACAACCACCGGGCCGTGCTGCTGGCTGACGCGGGGCTGCACTTCGTCCTTCCGGATGGGGTGGGTGGTGCCTCGGAGGTCGTCACTCCGGAGGGACGGCTGGAGTGGGTGAGCCGCCAGGGCACCTGGTCCGAGCCGGGGCTCGACGCGGATGCCTTCCCGCTGCGCTTCCCTGGCCAGTGGTACGACGCGGAGACCGGCTGGCACTACAACCGCTACCGCTACTACGCGCCGGAGACGGGCCGGTACATCAGCCCGGACCCCATCGGCCTGGTGGGTGGACACAACCTCTATGCTTATGTGCCCAGTCCGCTGGAGGCCATCGACCCCTCGGGGCTCTCCGCCCGCTACCCCAGCGGCGGCCCGTTCCAGTACGACGGTGGCCGCAACTACTCCGGCGTGGGACGCAACAACCACCCCACGACCGGCAACCAGGATGCCTTCACGACGCCGGGGGGAAAGTGCATGGCGGTGGTCTCCCACAACGGGCAGAGCCAGGCGTTCATCAGCGGCGTTCCGGACGGCGCGGTCAATGGCTCACACCCCCGGACCGCGGGCAATGACTTCAGTGGCCCTGTCACGGTTCATCCGGCGGTCCGCGAAGCCACCTCCGGCGGGATGAATGGCAACTGGACGCATGCGGAAATGCACGCGATGAGCCACATCCTCCACAACCCGGGGGCCTACCAGGGAGGGCCGGTGGTGCTGCATATCGACCGGCCGCCGTGTCGGCATGGACAGTCCGGCAGAGGCAGTTGCGACCACGCGCTCCACGGGCTGGTGCATCAAGCCCGCGCGAATGGCGTGGACCTGCACGTCACATATCGCGACTCCAAGGGGCGAATCAGGACGTATTGTTGACGAGTCGTTCCGGGATGCCGCGCATGCGCGCCGTGGGAGGGTCGATGCAGCCAGTGAAGAACAACCAGGTGGACGCCGTGCGTCGGGACGCCGGTCAACTGCGGAGGCTCTGTGAGCAATTGCTTCCCAGGTTCGCCTCCACTCGCCATCCCGTGCGGTTGTCCGAGCGAGCGCCCACGCTCGTCCGGGCCTTCTGGGAGGAGCTCGGTTACAGCCCGGCCTTGAAGTTCCTCGTCAGCTCTCCCGAGGACGAGGAGGTGCTCTCCGCCACCCGGTTGTTGGAGAAGTGGCGCGGCAAGGCTTCGCGGCGGAAGGGACCTGGGGCCGAAGCGGAGGCCGGGCTCGTGCCCGCGTCCTTCCGGGTGGTGTCCGTGAATGCGGAGGAGCACGAGCTGTTCATCGCGGACGAGTCGGGAGGTGACGTCGACCCTCCGGTCCTGGTGCTCTCGTCCGGAGGGCTGGAGCGGATGAAGTTCAGCGACAGCTACCTCCGCTTCGTCACGCTGGAGATCCTCCGCCTGGCGTTCTCGGTGGGCCCCACCCGGTGCACGATGGCGTTCAGTCCACCGCTGGTGGGGACGCCGGCCTTCCCAGTGCTCGCGCCCTCGGCGCTGAGCTTGGGGGAGGGCCTCTGGAAGATTGTCCCCGAGCCGGCCGTGGGCCCGGTGGGCGAGCCCGCGGAGTTCATCGGCTATACCTCGCTGGACCGCTTCGTCTCCTACCTCCATGGGCTCTGCGAGCACGCCATCTCCTACACGGGACGTCCTCGTGGGGACCTCGTCACCGTCGAAGGCGTTTCCGACGAGTCGATGCAGGCGCTGGCGTTGAAGTGGTTCTCGTGGACCTTCCAGAAGCGGCCCCAGCGTCTGGGGGTCGGGAAGGTGGGCGGAGTGGAGGTCAGCGTCGATCCCATCGGACCTCAGATGTACTGCTTCCGTGTGACGCCCGAGGCACGCAAGGCCCTGCTGAAGTGGGTCGAGAAGCAGGGGTTCCGGGTGAGGGATGTCACTCCGTGGAAAGAGCAGTTCGCCATTCCTGGCGGCGTTTCGTTCGATTGACCCACGCAGATGCGGCCCGAAGAGCGTGAGCGCTTGCGAGAAGAATCACGGCGATGGTCGGATTGGCTGGCCCGGTGGTTACCGCACTACCGTCAGACACGGCGCAAGGTGACGCTCTCGCCCGAGACCCCCGAGGGCATCCGGCTCTTCTGGGACGCGGTCGGATATGGTGCTGCGATGAAGCCGTTCGTCGCCTCACCCGTGGAGGCGGCGGGGCAGCGCCGCGTGCGCTCGGTGTTGGCCCGCTGGCGTCGGCAGCATGAGCCCGGTGCTGGCGTGGCGGAAGTTCTTCCCGCGCGCTTCCGGCTGGTGGAGGAACTGGAGGGCGGGTTTCGCATCACGGATGAGTCCGGGGACGGCGATGATGCGCCCGTGATGGATGTGTCGGAGTCCGCCTCGGAGCCGATGCTGTACTCCCCGAGCTATCTCTACTTCGTCTCGAACGCCTTGCTCCGCGTGGCGCTGTCCACCTGGGAGCACGCGCGAATCACGCTCAGGCCCGACGAGGGGCCAAGGCCCTTTCCCTTGTTGCAGCCGAACCTGGCGCAGCTCGAGGAAGAACTCCTCGCCTGGTCGGATGACGCGTCTCCGTCGGCGGTGGCGAATCAGGTCGCCTACCGCTCGTTCCGAGGCCTCATCCACTTCGTGCGAAGCCTCGACGGGCGGATGCTGCGCAACTGCGAGCGTCCTCCGGGGCAGGTGATTTCATGCACGGGGCTGTCGTCACTCTCCACCTTGTTGTCCTCGCTCCGCCACTTCGAGCTCCCGGACTCGCGTCTCGGGGACCACTGGGTCGGTGACGTGGGAGGCCTCTCGATGTGGCTGGGTCGCGACCGCTCCCGCTCCTCCGAGGACTTCGAGGTGGGCGTGGGGCCCGAGGAGCGGGAGCGAGCCATCGCCTGGCTCGCCGCGCAGGGCGCCCGCATCCTTCAGGCCCCGCCTCCGTGCTGAGACCTCACGGGCCCGCGTGGCTCTCGATGTTCCTGCGGCGCTCCTCCAGGGGCGCACGCTCCGCGTCGGACAGCTCGGGCCACTGGAGCCAGGCGCAGAGCAGGGCGTACTCGTAGCTCGCGTAGTCCTGGGTGTGCTGGTCCAGGGACTGGTAGAGCGCGCGAACCTCGGCGCGGGCTTCGGGGGTGGTGCGTGCCACGTGCGCGAGCGTCACGAGCGCGGCCTCCACCGCCCAGTCCATGGGGCCCTTCGCCAGGGCGAGCAGGAGCGTCCGTCGCCGCGAGTCGAGCCAGCCCTCCTCGCGGGTCGCGATGACGAAGGCCGCGGCCAGCTGGATGCGCTGCAGCCACGCCCAGGTGGAGTGGGGGCCCCGCGGAGGCGGCGGATGCACCATGGCCCGGGCGATCTCCTCGGGCGCGTGGGTGCTCAACGCGCGGGACGTCTGTGCCGCCTCCCGCCACCAGTCCTCGAGCCGGAAGGGCACGCTGGCCAACTCCGCGAGCGCCGTGACCACTTCCTCGGGAGGCGGAGGGACAGCGCGGGTCGGACGGGTGTCGGTGTAGCTCCACAGCGTGAAGTCCACGGGTTCGACGGGCTGGCGCGGGTCGGGCCTCTGCACCTGCTGGACGACGACGTCGACGATGCAGGGGAAGCCACGCCACTCGCGATGGAGCTCCCACGCCAGCTGGACGCTGGGCGCCTCGAGCCACTGCGTGGTGAGCTTCACCTTCGGCGGCGAGTTCCCCGTCGCGGCGGGAGGCTGGAGGCTCATCTGCCGCAGGGCATGGATGCCCGCGTCGATTCTCTGGGGCAGGTAGTCCACCCAGGGCACCATCTCGCGGGTGACGGAGGCCGCGAGCTGCCCCTCGCGCGAGGGCCCCGGCATCGTGTCCGACACCGAGAGCAGGCGCTCCAGGGCGTCGCGCCCGCCGCTCTGGAGGAACTGGATGGAGGCCACGGCGGCCTGGGCCCAGGTGCTGCCCGGCTCATGGCCCAGTGCCGACTGATACCAGTTGAGCGCTTCGTCGAGCCGCTCCTGTTCGCGCATCATGTCCGCGATATCCAGGCGCGTGGCGTTCTGGGTGGCGTCGTGGCGCAGCGCCGTTTGATAGGCTGCGAGCGCGTTCGTCACGTCGCCACGTGCGCGGTGGACGGTGGCCAGGAGCACGGCGGTGAGCCAGTTCGGGATGGTGGCGTGGGCCTTGGTGGCCAAGGCGAGCGCCTCGTCCAGCCGGCCGACGCGGTGGAGCAGGGTGCCGTGCAGCCACACCACCCCTGCGTGGGTGGGATGTCGCGTCGACAGTCGCTCCATCACGCTCAGCACCCGGGTCAGCACGGTCTGGTCGGAAGGTCCGGTCCTCGCGAGGGTGACGCTCAGCAGGCTCAGCGTGGGCTCGATGGGGGCCTGCTCGGCGACGCCCTGGGCTTCCAGCCAGGGGAGGCCCCAGCGCACGAAGTCCGTGTCGCGCTTCGCGTGGACCACCTGTGAGAGCAGCTCGATGGCCTGTGCGGGCTGGCCTTCCTCGTGGAGCATCCATGCGCGCACCGCGACGGTGGCGAAGGACACCCGCCCCTGCAAGGGGACGATTCGCAGCGGGTCGGGGCCCGCGTCCTGCTTGATGCGCCGCAGCAGTTCCAACCACTCGGGACGGGTGACATCCGAGCTCAGTGCGCAGCCCACATGGTAGGCCGCGTGGGGAAGCTCGCGCGCGAAGAGCGCCTCCGCGGCGAAAGAGGCGTCCTGCTCCGGCGTGGGTCGAAGTGAAGCGTGTGTGCAGTCCATATCGGGGACCCACGGTACTTCGCCGACCCTGGTTCCGCCACGGCTGGAACGCCTGGGCGCCTCGATACAAGGTCGCTCCCGACTCGGAGGCAATGGCTTGCCACTGCGGGTCCGGCTCGCTCGGAGGTCATCCCCCGCTGTTAGGATTCAGATTGCGATTGACCTCAGGGGGACGGTCACATGGAGAAATGGGCCGAGCGGCGCATTCTCATCTTGGGGATGACCTATCCGAGCTACTCACGCAGACGCGTGGAGAACGTCTGCACGGGCGGCTTGGACAGTGAGGGTTTGAGGATGGTCCGGCTCCATCCCATCCCGCGTCACTTCATGGAAGAGGGCCAGTGTCTGCGGGGCTTCCAATGGATATCGGTCAAGACGAAGAAGCATGAGAGGGACCCTCGTCCCGAGAGCTTCGAGGTCGACCCGGACTCCCTCCAGCTCGAGGACCGGATGTCGGACACCGACGCGTGGAAGCAGGTGCAGATGCTGCGCGCGTCTCCGGGGTGGGTCCCGTCGCTCGAACAGCTCGCGGAACTCCAGCGGACCGAGCACCGCTCCCTCGGCATCGTCGAGCCGAAGGTCATCGTGGACGCCTATCTCAGGCCTCGCACGGAGGAGGACCGCAAGGCCTGGCTGAAGACCGAGCAACGCGTGTTGCGTCAGGGCTGGTTGTTCGCGCCGCCGAGGCCCCTCCCATTCCCGGACGTGGAGTTCGTCATCGAGTGGAGATGTGACGACGGGAGCTGCCGGGGGCACTGCCATTCCTTGAAGAAATGGGACCTGCACGAGCGCTATCAGTCGCTGGCGGGGGACTCCCGACGCAAGCCCAAGCTCGAGAGCTTCCTCTGGGAGCAACTGGACCTGACCCGACGGAAGGTCTTCTTCTTCATGGGCAGCTTCCGCAGACGGATGTTCCAGTTCGGATTGATGGACATGTTCAGCACGCCCAAGGCCAGCCAGCTCCCGCTCTTCGACAGGGATTGAGACACCCATGCCCGCGAGACGGAGCGCTCGCGGGCACGGTTCCTCTCAGGGCGTCTGGGGCAGCGTCTCCAGCCCCGAGGCGAAGAGCACGGCCGCCTCCGCCTGCTGCACGGCCTCTCGTTGCTCCAGGTGCTGCAGCCGCAGGTCCTTCAGCGAGCGGAACGCGTCGAGCAGCTCCAGGATGCTCCCGCGTCCCTCCCGGTAGGCGTCCTCCGCCATGCGCCGCAGCGTGGGCAGGCGCTCCACCACGTCCCGTTCCAGCGTGGCCAGGGCGCGATGCCGGCCCGCCAGCACCGCGTGCGCGCAGGTGAGCTCCGCCCGGGCCTCGGCGACCTCCGCGTCCAGCGCCCGGGTCTCCGCGTCCACCTCCGCCGAGGCGCGAGCGATGGCGCCCTGGTTCCGGTCGAACAGCGGCATCGGCAGCGACAGCCCCAGATAACCAATCGTGCTGTCCTCCCGCCGCGTCACCACCGCGCCCGCCTCGAGCGAGGGCACCGGCATCCGCTCCCTCTTCGCCACCGCGAGCCCGCCCTGCGCCACGGATTGCCGCTGCCTCGCCGCCACCAGCGACGGGCGGTGCCGCGCGCTCGCCTCCCACAGTCGGCTCAGCTCCGGAAGGGCGCCCGTGGCCCCCAGCGTCCCCGCGGCCCGCGGGCTCCAGCCCGGTCGACCGAGGAGCGCCGCCAGCCGGCCCGCGGCGTCGTCGACGCTGGCCCTCGCGTTGAGGACCTCGACCTCCAGCGTGCGTCCCTCCACCTCGATGCGCTCCACGTCATACCGGCTGGAATCACCCGCGGCGGCGCGACCCTTCACCACCTTCTCCACGCGCCCCAGGTCCACGGAGGTCTCCTCCAGCAGCCGCAGCGCCTCCTGGCTGGAGAGCAGGGCCGCGAAGGCCTCGCGAACCGCCAGCTCCCGCTCCGCGAGCGACGCCGTCACCCGGGCCTTCTCCGCCGCCACGCTCCGCTCGGCGAGCTCCCGCCGGACGCCACGCTGCCCGAAGAGCAACAGCGGCTGCTCCACCGTGAACTGGTGCGACATCGACGAGCCCGTGTTGGCCCCGTGCAGCAGCCGCTGCCCGCCGTAGTTGAACGACGGGTTGGGCAGGAGGCCCGCGGCGATGCGCTCGGTCTGCGCCACGTCCACGCGGGCCTTCTCCGCCGCCATCCACGGACTGTCCTTGGACAACAGCTCCAGGGCCTGGGGCAGGGTGATGACCTCGGGTGGCACGGCGGCGGACTCCTCCGCGCGGGCCCCCACCGAGGTCAGCGCCCAGCACAATCCCCACATCGACACGAGGCGCTTCATGCCGCCACCCCCTCCGGCTTGCCTGCTTCATGGCCGGAGCCCGGCACCACGTGCGTCAAGCCCGGGTCCTCCGCCTCTTCTTCCTCCTCGGAGGCGGCGTGGGGGCCGCGGTTCCCCACGATGACCGAGTAGAACGCGGGCAGCGCGAACAGCGACACCAGCACCGCCGTCACCAGTCCACCGATGATGACGATGGCGAACGGGCGCTGCGTCTCGCTCCCCGCGCCGCTGGAGAGCGCCGCCGGCATCAACCCCAGCATCGCGAGCAGCGCCGTCATCAACACCGCGCGGAACCGGCTCGCCGCGCCGCGCGGGAGGGCTGTCTCCAGCGCCTCGCCCAGCTTGCGCCGGTCATCCACCGCGCTCACCACCAGCAGCGACGCGAGGCACACCTGGCCCAGCAGGGTGATGAACCCCACCGCCGCGCTGACCGACAGCGGAATCCCCGTGAGCGCCAGCGCCAGCACGCCGCCGCACATGGCGAACGGCGCGCCCGCGAGCACCGCGCCCGCGCTGCGCAGGGAGCCCAGCGCCGCGTACAAGAGCGCGAACACCACCAGGAACGACAGCGGCACGATGACCGCCAGTCGCCCGAGCGCGCGCTCCTGGTTCTCGAACTCGCCACCCCACTTGAGGAACATGCCCTCGGGAATCGTCACCTCGCGCTCCACCGTGGCCATGGCCTCCTGAATCGTGGAGCCCATGTCACGTCCCTCCACGTTGAACTTCAGCGCCAGCGTGCGGCTGTTCGCCTCGCGGTTGATGCTCGCGCGGCCCAGCGCCTTCTCCAGCCGCGCCACCTCGCGCAGCGGGACATGGCCGCCGGCCGCGGTGGGCACGAGGATGTCGCCGATGCGCGACTCGTCCTCCTTCTCGGTGCCGGGCAACAGCACGCGCACGGGCACGGGCCGCTCCTGCTCCCACAGCTCCGTCACCACCTTGCCGCCCAGCGCCGTCTCGACCAGGTCCTGCGCCGTGGACACGTCCACGCCCGCGCGGGCGAGCGCCTGCCGGTCCAGCACCACCTGGAGCTGCGGCACGCTCGAGTCGCGATAGAGCCCCAGGTCGACCACGCCCTCCACGCCCTGCAGCGCGGTGACGGCGCGCTCCAGCGTGCCTCGCATGGCCTCCAGGTCCGTGCCGAAGACCTTGAGCACCACCTTCCCGCGCACGCCGCTGATGGCCTCCTCCACGCTGTCCTTGATGGGCTGCGAGAAGTTGAAGCTCACGCCCGGAATCTCCAGCAGCGACGCGCGCATCTCGCGCACCAGCCGCTCCTTGTCCCAGCCGTCCCGCCACGTCTCCGACGGCGTGAAGCGCACGAACGTCTTCCCCATGTTGACGGCCTCGTTGTCGGTGCCGTCCTCCGGGCGCCCCTGCTCGACGAGCACCTCCTTCACCTCGGGGAAGTCCAGGAGGCGCTTGCGCACCTCCAGGAGGATGTCCGCGCCCTTGGCCAGGGAGATGCTCGCGGGCATCTCCACGAAGACGTTGATGTCGCCCTCGTCCAGCTCGGGCAGGAACTCGCTGCCCACGCGCGAGCCCACGACGCCTGTGAGCACCACCAGCGCCGCCATGGAACCGAACACCAGCGTGCGACGCGGCATCAGCCAGGTCACCGCGCGCGCATAGGACTCGCGCAGGGTGACGAGCAGCCGGGGCTCCTTCACCTCGGCGTCCTTGGGCCTCAAGAGCAGGGCGCACAACGCGGGCACCACCGTGAGCGCGAAGACGAGCGCCCCCACGAGCGCGAAGCTGTACGTCAGGGAGAGAGGCCGGAAGATGCGGCCCTCCACGCGCTCCAGGGTGAAGACGGGGATGAGGGCCGCGATGATGATGGCCATGGCGAAGAAGGTGGGCCGGGCCACGTCGAGCGCCGAGTGGATGATGAGGCCCAGCATCTCGCGCCGCTTCCGGGGCCGCTTCACGCCCGCTTCGTGCAGCACGTTCTCCACCAGCACCACCGCGCCGTCCACGAGGATGCCGAAGTCGATGGCGCCCATGGAGATGAGGTTCGCGGGCAGCCCCACCATGCGCAGGCCGATGAAGGCCGTGAGCAGCGCCAGCGGGATGACGGACGCGACGATGAGCGAGCAGCGCATGCTGCGCAAAAACAGCCACGCCACCGCGACCACCAGCAGCGCGCCGTGCAGCAGGTTGTGGTGCACCGTGGACAGCGTCTGGCCCACGAGCACGTTGCGGTCATAGAACGGCTCGATGCGCATGCCCTTGGGCAGCACCTGCTCGTTGAGCTCCTTCACCTTGGCGTGCACGCCCTCCAGCACCGTGCTCGGGTTCTCACCCCGGCGCAGCAGGACGACACCCTCGGTGACGTCCATGTCCAGGTCGTGGCTCACCGTGCCCCGGCGCGGCGTGTGGGAGGCCACCACGCGCGCGACGTCGCCCACCGTCACCGGCGTGCCGTCCTCGCTCTTGAGCACGATGTCCTGCACGTCCTTGGCACCCTTGAGGTAGCCCACGCCGCGGATGAGCAGCTCCTGGTCGCCCCGACGCAGGAAGCCTCCGCCCACGTTGCGGTTGGAGCGCTCCAGGGCCTCGGTGACGTCCGCCAGCGTCAGCTCGTGCGCGAGCAGCCGCGACGGGTCCACCTGGACGTGGAACTCCTTGAGGAAGCCGCCCAGGCTGAGCACGTCCGCGACGCCGGGCACCTGGCGCAGGTGCCGCGCGATGCTCCACTCCATCTCCGAGCGTGTCTCGGTGAGCGTGTGCCGGTCGCTCAGGACGCGGAACTGGTACACCTTGCCCAGGGGCGTGGCCTCCGGCGCGAGCCGCACGTCGGCCGCGTCGGCGAGGTCCGCGTTGGACAGGCGCTCACCGACGATGGTGCGTGCCTTGAACGGGTCCACGCCGTCGTCGAAGGTGAGGAAGATGAGCGACAGCCCGAAGAGGCTCTCGCTGCGCATCTGGAGCATGCCCGGGGTGCCGTTGAGCACGCGCTCCAGCGGCACCGTCACCTGGCGCTCGATCTCCTCGGGGGCGAGCCCCGGCATCTGCGCGATGACGTTGACCTGGAGGTTGGTGACGTCGGGGAACGCCTCGACGGGCGTGTCCAGGTAGGCCTTCACGCCGAACAGGCCGATGCCCAGGGTCAGCAGCAACACGGGCAGGCGGCTGCGGACGCAGAATTCGATGAGTCGTCGCAACATGGGGAGCGGTCTCCGCTAGAGCAGCTGGTCCGCGGCGCCGTCGAGCAGCAGCGCGCCCCGGGTGACGACAGGCTCACCCGCGGACAGCCCCGCGATGACCTGGACGCGCCCATCCACGGGCGTGGCGACGACGACGGGCCGGCGCACGAAGGTGCGAGCGTCCTGCCGCACGTACACCACGGAGTCCTTCCCGTTGCGCAGCAGCACCGCCTCCACCGGGAGCGTCAGGCTGGCCTCGGCCGCGTCGATGCGCGCGCGGCCGAACATCCCCGGGCGCAGCCCCTTGGACGGGCTGTCCAGCGCGATGCGCACCGGCGCCGTGCGCGAGCCGCTGGTGACCACCGCGCCCACCGAGACGACCTGGCCCGTGAGCGGCTCGTGCAGCGAGGGCAGGGTGACGCTCGCCCGCGTGCCCTCGCGCACCTGCGGCAAATCCCGCTCGAACACCTCCGCCACCACCCAGAGCGCGGAGGCGTCGCCCACCTCCACCAGCGGCTCGCCTCCGGGCTGCACGGAGACACCTTCCGTCGCGGTGCGCGCGAGCACCGTGCCGGCCAGCGGCGCGCGCAGGACGACAGTGGTGCCGCTCCCCGCGCCCACGAAGCCCACGGAGGCCTGGGCGCGCGCCAGCTCCGCGCGGGCCTCGGCCAGGCGCGTCTCCGCGGACAGCCGCTCGCGCTCCGTGCTCACGCCCTGGTCGAACATGCGCCGCTCACGCTCGAAGCCGGACTCCGCCTCGCGCAGCGCCGCCGCCGCCGTGGCCACCGCCGTGCGCGCCGCCGCGGCCTCCGGGCAGTCGAGCGTCACCAGCGGGTCGCCGGGCTTCACCACATCGCCGGTGCGCACGTGCACGCCCACCACGCGGCCGGCCAGCGGCGCGCCGAGCCGGGACACGGCCCCGTCCCGGAACGCCACGCGCGCGGGCGCCTGGAGCCTCGCCCCGCCGGCATCGGGCTGGACGGGGGTGACGGTGACGAAGGCCTGGGAGGCCTCGGCCAACTGCACCACCCCCTCCTTCAGCGTCTTGGGAGGAGGCCGCTCCGGGGTGGCGGTGGTCGCGGCGGCGCTGGAGCAGGCGGAGGAGAGGGCCAGCAGGCCCAGGAGCACGGTCCTTTTCATGGCTGGGCACCAGGGCAAGTCCTGGTCCAGCGTGTCGCGTACTCAACTCATTGAAATCACAGGGAGTGAACTCGCCCAGCGGGCAGGTAGGAGCGAGGCGAATTGAATCACCTGTGCACTTTCGCCACAGTGGGCGGCGTGCGCATCGCCACCAAACTGGGGCTCTGGCTGACGCTGACCAGCGCCCTCATCCTGGGGTCCTACGGGTACCGACAGCTCCAGCGGGAGGAGCACGAGCTGCGCACGGCCACGGAGGAGTCCTCCCGGCTGTTGGCCACGGCGCTCCAGGTGGCCATGGAGAACGCGCTGCGGGACGGGCAGGGCGCGGACGTGCGGGAGATGCTGGAGTCGTTGGAGGTGAAGGACCCCACCGTCGACGTCTTCGTGTTCGATGCGAAGACGGGGCTGGTCGCCCGCTCGTTGGGGAGTTCGCGCACGTTGCCGCTCGTCGAGGCGGAGGCGCTCCGGGTGATGGATGCGCACGGCGTGACGTCGCGCTTCGAGGGGCCACAGGGCCTGTCCCACCTGTCCGTGGTGGTGCCGCTGCGCAGCGACGAGGGCGGGACGGTGGGGGCGCTCGCGGTGGTCAATCCGCTGGATGGGCTGCGCATGGATTTGGAGCGCACGCGTCGGTCGACGCTGCTGTCCGTGCTCACGCTCATCGCGGGCATCTCGGTGGTGGGGTGGCTGCTCTTGTGGCTCCACCTCCAGCGTCCGCTGGAGCGCGTGGTGCGGGCGATGCGCGCGGTGCGCGGCGGTGACTTCTCCGCCACGGTGGTGGTGGAGCGCGAGGACGAGGTGGGCGAGATGGCGCATGCCTTCAACGCGATGGTGAAGGAGCTGGGAGAGGCGCGGGGCCGGCTCAACGTCGAGACGGAGGCGCGCATCTCGATGGAGGCGGGGCTTCGCCGCGTGGACAAGCTCGTCACGCTCGGACAGCTGTCGGCGGGACTGGCGCATGAGATTGGCTCGCCGCTGCTCATCCTCGGTGGGCGGGCGCAGGCGCTCGCGTCGAGGACGGAGCTGCCCGACGACGTGCGCCGCAACGCGGGCATCCTGGTGGAGCAGTGCGAGCGCATCACCCGGACGGTGCGACAGCTCCTGGACCTCACGCGCCGCAAGCCTCCGCGTCGGGAGGTGCTCGATGTCCACCAGCCCGTGCGCGCCGTGGTGGAGCTGCTCGAGCACGACGCTCGCAAGCGGGACGTGACGCTGGAGTTCCAGGTGGAGGCCCCGCTGCCCCGCGTCCTCGCGGATGGGGACGGCGTGCAGCAGGTGGCGCTCAACCTGCTCACCAACGCGCTGCGCGCCACGCCTCGCGGAGGTCGCGTGCGGGTGACGCTGGCGCCGTCCGTCTTCCGGAGCGCTCCCGGGCTGTCCGAGCGCCGAGGGGTCTGCCTGTGCGTCGAGGACACGGGCGTGGGCATCGAGGAGGAGCAACAGGCGCGAATCTTCGAGCCCTTCTTCAGCACCTGGACGGAGCTGGGCGGCACGGGGTTGGGGCTCGTGGTGGTGAAGTCCATCGTCGCGGACCACGCAGGCGCCGTCTCGGTGACGTCCCGCGCGGGCGAGGGCAGCCGGTTCCTCGTCCAGCTCCCAGCGGCCGAGGACGAGGACATGAAGGAGGAGGCAGAATGAGCGCGCGTGGGCAGCGGATCCTCGTCCTGGATGACGACGCGGCGGTGGTGGACTTCCTCTGCGAGAGCCTCACGGAGCGCGGCTACGTGACGGTGGGGATGACGTCCCCCGAGGAGGCCCTGTCTCGCTGCGCCGAGGAGGCCTTCGACCTGGTCATCTCCGACGTGGAGATGCCCCGGATGCGGGGGACGGAGTTCCTGGAGGCGGTGCTCGCGCGGAGGCCGGGGCAGCTCGTGCTGCTCATCACGGCGTTCGGGAGCATCGAGCTCGCGGTGGCGGCGGTGAAGGCGGGGGCTTGCGACTTCGTGACGAAGCCCTTCAACATCGACGCGCTGGTGCTCTCCATCGACCGCGCGTTCCGCGAGTGTCAGCTGCGCAGGGAGATTGTGCGGCTGCGCGCGGCGGTGCCCACGGACGCGCCGGGGGGACTGGTGGCGCGCAGCCCCGCGATGCGCAAGGTGCTGGAGATGGCGCGACGGGCCGCGCGCACGGACTCGACGGTGTTGCTCACGGGGGAGACGGGCACGGGCAAGAGCGCGCTCGCGCGGCTGGTGCACGAGTCGAGTGCCCGGCGTGCGGAGCCCTTCCTCCAGCTCAACTGCGCGGCGCTGCCACCGGGGCTCGCGGAGAGCGAGCTGTTCGGCGCCAGGCGTGGTGCGTTCACGGACGCGCGTGAGGACCGCGCGGGGGTCTTCGTGGCCGTGGGCGCGGGGACGCTGTTCCTGGACGAGGTGGGCGAGCTGTCGCTGGAGGTGCAGGCCAAGCTCCTCCAGGCGCTGGAGACGGGGAAGGTGAGGCCGCTGGGCGCCAGCGCGGAGGTGACGGTGCGCGCGCGGGTGGTGGCCGCGACGAACCGGCCGCTCGAGGAGCTGCTGCGCGACGGGCGGTTCCGGCCCGACCTGTACTACCGGCTCAACGTCATCCGCCTGGAGGTGCCCCCGCTGCGCGAGCGGCGCGAGGACATCGTCCCGCTGGTGGACTTCTTCCTGGGGCGGCTGGGAGGCGCGCAGGCGCGCGAGGTGCTCGGTGTGTCCGCGGCGGCGATGCGCAGGCTGGTGGCGCACGCGTGGCCGGGCAACGTCCGGGAGCTGGCGAACCTGCTCGAGCGCGCGGTGGCGCTGGCGGACCACGACACGCTCGTGCCCGAGGACTTCGACCTGCCGGGTGACAACGGTGGGATGCAGGCGCTGTTCACCCGGGCCAGCGGCGAGGAGCTGCCCCTGGAGGACGTCGAGCGGGCCTACGTGCGGCGCATCGTGGACGCGCAGAACGGCAACAAGGCCGCCGCCGCGCGCATCCTCGGCATCAACCGCCGCACGCTCTACCGGAAGCTGGGCGAGGAGTGACGCCTCGTCAGTCCCAGACGAACAGCCACTTCACGGCCTTCCCCAGGCCGTAGAACACCCAGCCCACGGGCCCGGGGCGCACGGGGCGCTCGAAGTCGAGGTTCACGGTGGACAGGGCGACCTCTCCCTCGAGCCCCTCCAGGCGCGCCTTGAGCGTCTCGTACTCCACCGTGATTCGCTCCAGCTCCTTCTCCACCTTGAGCGTGTCCTCGACGCTGACGGCGCGCTGGAGCAGCTCCAGGTAGCGCTCCCGGATGCGCGTCACGTTGGCCAGACGCACCTTCAAGTCCCGGTGCACGTCCGTCACGTCGCTGGCGGAGACGCTCTTGCGCTCCACCTCGCCCAGCGCGGGCACCGCGGCCAGGAAGCCGTCCAACCGCTCGGCGGGGATGCGCACCACCGCGGAGCGGGTCGTCACGTGCTCGGCGTAACCCCCATGCGTCTTCGCGAGCTGGACGGCCTGCGCCGGCCCCGACTCGGGCTCGTCCCGCTCCAGCGTCAGGGACGCCCGGTGGATGATGGAGCGACTCTCCAGCGGCACGGCGGTCCCCGGCGCACCTCCGGCCGCCAGGCCCTCGGCGAACGCGACGCGCTCGTGGGCTCGGTGGGTGGAGCAGGCGGTGAGGGTCAGGGCGAGGACGACCAGGAGCGAGCGCACGCGGGTTCCTTGTGAAGGGGAGAGGTCCGTTGAACCGGTCCTCTCAGGACACACCCGCCGGGCTCGACGTTCCAGCTCGACGGCCCGGAGTCGGGCCGGAGCCTGGACGCCTCTTCAGGACGCGCGGGGCGCCACGGGGAGGGGACGCACGCCGTCGCCCTCGTAATAGATGCTGGCGCAACCCTTCTCGTAGACGACGAGGACGCGATCACTCTGCTCGAGCAGGTCGGAGGCTTTCTCCGTGGCCTTGCGGACGAGGGTGTCGAACCTACCCGAGCTCTGCTTGCTGCTGGCCCGGACTGTCACGACTGGCATGCGGTGTCCCGCTCCTTGTGCCCCACGGCAGGTGGCTCCAGGTACGACCTGGCTCCGGGCCCATCCGCAGGTAACGAACGCGTCATAGCCAAACGAACACTTCGTTGACAAGCGCTCCGCTCCGTGGCGCAAAGATGGATTCTATGCACCGCAAGCTCCTCTTTTTGCTGGTTTTCACGCTGGGTCTGGTCTCCACGGCGCAGGCGCAGACGATGACGAGCGCTCCTCGTCGCGTGCACACCTCGCCCACGCCCTTCTGGCTCCCGCGTGGCGCCTTCCTGGGGACCTCGTACAACGATGCGCTGCTGACGCCCCGGCTGAAGGTGCAGTGGGAGCTGACCTTCTTCCAGGACCGCAAGGACGCCTTCGTCTTCCTGGTGGAGGGCGGACTGGGGTGGGGGGCGCGCATGCCCACGCCCAAGGCGGGCAAGCCCGAGACCAACCTGGGCGCCTACTACGAGCACACCGCGCAGGTGGGCTTCGGCTACCGCAACCAGCTGCCCAACGCCGCGCACTGGGGGTTCCAGGTGACGGGCGGTCCGGTCTTCTATGGCGCCAAGTTCGACGGCGGCCCGCTGCCGGACAAGAACGTGGCCGGCATCGTCGAGGGCCGCATCCAGATTGGCTACCAGTTCGACAAGGTCGCCGCCGGCGTCGCGGTGGGCTACGGCGAGCCCTTCGGCCTCAAGCGCCGCTACCTGGGCCGGGGTTTCGTGGGTGGCCCGATGATCGGGTTGTTCATGGATTGGCGCTGAAGTCCGCGTAGACTGGGGTGCGCGGGAACCTCCCCCTGCCCGCGCCGCCCTTATGCCCGAGCTTCTGAGCGCCCATGTCTCGCGGTACCTGCGCAACCGGGGCGACCTGGAGCGGCAGCTGCCGCCCGGGCTGCTCCTCTTCTCTCCCTCGCCCGCCGACGACAGCCCGGTGGAGCAGGAGGAGTACCGTCTCAAGACGGTGACGAACGCGGGGCCCCCGACGCTGGGGGCGAGCGAGTCGGTGGTCTTCCCGGTGGTGAAGGCCCGCAGCAACGCCTTCGGCCGGGGCATCACGGTGGGGCGCACGGGCAACAACGACGTGGTGCTGGATGACGGCAGCGTGTCGCGCTTCCACGCCTGGTTCGCCCGGGACGAGGCCCAGGCGGGCTTCCTGCTGACGGACGCCGGCTCCAAGAACGGCTCGTGGATGGGGGGCGTCCGGCTCACCCCGCGCAAGCCCGTCCTGCTGGAGGATGGCGCGCGGTTGCGCTTTGGACAGGTGGAACTCGCGTTCTACACGGCAAGCGGTTTTGTCCGGATGCTCTCCGTACGGATGGCTCCCTGAGCCTTGCCACGTCTCAAGTGGCCTGCGTAACGTACGAAGTCGCCTACAGTCACACACGGGAGTGTTCGCGGTGGCCTTGACCACAGAAGCCTTCGGACTGACCGACGTCGGCCGCAAGCGGCAGCACAACGAAGACGCGATGCTGGTGGACGTGTCGCTCGGGTTGTACGTCGTCGCCGATGGCATGGGCGGGCACGCGGCCGGCGAGGTCGCCAGCAATCGCGCCACCGAGGTCGTCAAGCAGCACATCACCGCGAACCGGCACCTGCTCAAGGACCTGGGCAACAACCCCACGGCGGACAGCCGCTCGGCGGCGGCGGCGCTGGTGGAGGTGGCCGTGCAGCGCGCGTGCGCGGACATCTACCGCACGGCGATGTCGGACTCGACGAAGCGGGGCATGGGGACGACGTTCGTGTGCCTCGCGGTGGGGGGCAACAAGGCCGTCATCGGTCATGTGGGTGACAGTCGCGTCTATCTGGTGAGGCACGGCCAGTGTCACCGGCTGACGGAGGACCACACGCTGGTCGCCGCGCAGCTGAAGGCTGGCACCATCACCAAGGAGCAGGCGGCCACCTCGCAGTACCGCAACGTGATTACGCGCGCGGTGGGCATCCAGGAGTCCGTCCAGGTCGACACGCTCATCGTGGACCTGGTGCCCGGGGACATGTTCGTCCTGTGCTCGGACGGCCTGCATGGGTACGTCGAGGACGAGGAGCTGTTGCCGCTGGTGTCGGGGCTGGCGCCGGGGGATTTGCCCAAGCGGCTCATCGACATCGCGAACGAGCGGGGCGGCAAGGACAACATCACCGCGGTGGTGGTGAAGATCGCCGGGGACAGCGCCGCGCTGGCGAGCGAGGAGTCGAGCGAGGCGCAGTCGCGCATGGAGGCGCTGCGCAAGATTCCGCTGTTCCGTCACCTCACGTACAAGGAGCAGACGGCGGTGCTGTCCATCGCGACCACGCGCACGTATCCGGCGGGGCGTGAAATCGTGGTGGAGGGGCAGCCGGGCGAGGAGCTGTTCGTGGTCATCCGGGGCCGGGTGGCCATCGAGAAGAACGGGGTGGAGATCGCCGAGCTGCGCTCGGGGGGCCACTTCGGGGAGATGGGGCTCATCGACAACGCGCCGCGCTCGGCGACGGTGCGGGCGACGGAGCCCACGCGCACCATGGTCATCTCCCGGCCTGATTTGATGGGGCTGATGAAGCGCGAGTCCATCCTCGCGGTGAAGATGCTCTGGAGCTTCGTGCAGGTGCTGAGTGATCGGCTGCGCGCGACGAACTCCGAGCTGAGCGAGGCCCGCCAGGAGCTCGCCGTGGCGCAGGCCATCCAGCCCTTCGCCGAGGAGTGAGGGAGGCCACGCCATGAGCACGCGTACCCGTCGCCCGAGCACCGCCAGTTCACGTCAGACCCGCCGCGTAAGGTCCCGTCAGGATGTCACGGGAGGTCGCATGGCGAGGGCGGCGGGCAGGGACGTGATGGTGAAGTTGATGGGCGAGGTGGTGGAGCTGCGCGAGGAGATGAAGTCCTCGCGGATGCACACGCGCATCCTGGCCTCGGGCATGGGCTCCATGCTGAAGAACATGGGCGAGATGCGCGAGAGCATGTCCGTGATGCAGGCGAACATGGGCGCGATGCAGGCGGCCTTGAGCGAGACGCAGGCGGCTGTGCGCGCGACGCAGGTGTCCTTGAGCGCGACGCAGCTGTCCCTGGGCGCGACACAGGAGAGCATGGGCTTGATGATGACGACCATGGAGTCCGTGGTCGGCGTCGTCCGGACGGTGTCGGACGGTTTCCATCGGATGGAGACGAGTGTCGGGCGCATGGCCCGGCTGTTGGGCTCGTTGGCCGAGACGACGAACGAGCGCTTCGAGCGGGTGGAGAAGCGCCTGGACGCACTCGAGGACGACACGAAGCAGTGATGGCTGCGTGACGTTGTCGCCCCACTGCGCTGGGGACGACGTGGAGTGGGGGAGAGCGTCGGGGAGAGGACTGGGTCCGGAATTTCCGGTGGGAATCGGCCGTTGCCGGGCCCGCCGCGGGCTAAGGTCCTCGTGACGAGCGCATGCGCAACTGGATTCTCATAGGGGTTCTGTCCGCCCTCGTGGTGGCTGGGGCCGCCTGGCTCTGGTCTCGCTCGGAGCGAGCGCCTGTCGCCTCCCGCGCGTCCGCGTCCCTGGGCGCGACGTCCAGGCCACTGCCGGAGTTCTCCGCCGTGGAGGTCACCTCCGGGAGCCAGGAGGGCCTGGCGCTCACTGGCAGTGTCCTGGATGCCTCGGGGAGGCCCGTGCCGGACGCGGAGGTGTTCCTCTCGGCCAGCGCGGAGCGCACCCTGGTGGACGTGCGCTGTGACGAGTGCGACCAGGCGCTCCTGTCCTGTCCGGCGCGCGAGTCGACGCTGCACACGCTGGCCTTCTTCGAGCAACAACGCGGCTTCCTCAGTCCCCGGGCCACGGCGCGGACGGACGCCGAGGGGCGCTTCCGCTTCGCGCACCTGGTCGGCGTGTCTTTCTCCGTGTGGGCTCGCGCCCCGGGCTTGGGTGTCGCGTTGCGGGACCGCGCCGCGCCGGGTGACCCGGTGGAGCTGTTCCTTCCGCCGCTGCGCTCCATCCTGGGCCAGGTCGTGGACGAGTCCGGGCAGCCCTTGCGCGAGGCGCGCGTGTACGCGGTGTCTCGACGGGTACCACTGCCCTTCGAGGCGCGGTCCGGAGCGGATGGTGCCTTCTCGCTGGAGGGGCTGGGCGAGGGCCCGTTCTACGTGCTGGCCATGGCGGAGGGCTACCTGCCCGCCGTCGAGTCCCGGGTGGAGGCGGGCTCCCAGCCCGTGCGCCTGCAGCTGACACCGTCGAGGACGCTGGAGGTCCGCGTGACCCGCGAGGGCCAGCCCGCGGCCGCGACGGTGCGAGTGCGCGGCGACCACCTGTCGCGCGACCTGCGCACGGAGGGCGAGGTCGTCCGCTTCACCGGCCTGTATCCGGATGAGCTGGTGGTGACGGCCGAGGCGCCGGGACTGGGCTCGATTCCGCGCACGCTGACGCTGGAGGCGCGCGTCACGCAGGTGACGCTGGAACTGGAGGAGGCCGGCAAGCTGCTCGTCACGGTGGTGGACGAGGCGGGTGAGCCCGTGCCGTCGCCGGAGCTGCTCTTGCGCACCGCGCGCGGAGACGTGGTCCGCCGGGAGCGCGCGAGCACGGGCGCGCTGGTGGAGCTGGGGCCGCTCGCCGTCGGCGAATACGTGCTGGAGGGCAAGGCGGAGGGCTTCCGCGAGGCGCAGCTCCCCGCGCGGGTGGGCAAGGGCGAGACCTCGCTGGAGCTGGAGCTGGAGCGCGCGACGCTCATCACCGGACGGGTGATGGACGTGTACGGTCGTCCCGCGCCGCGCGTGTCCGTGCTGGTCCAGCCGACGGGGGAGACGGTGCTCGCCGATGGGGATGGGTACTTCTCCGCGTCGGTGCCCACGCCGGGCCTGTACGAGCTGCACGCGCACCACTCCGAGTGGGGCGGTGGACAGGTGAAGGTGACGGCGCCCGCGAAGGACGTCGAGCTGCCGCTGGAGCCGCATGCCTCCGTGGAGGTGACGGTGTCCTCGGGAGGCCGGCGCGTGGAGGGCGCGGACGTGGTGCTCTGGGTGGACCAGGAGGGCATCTTCCGCAGCGACCGCTCCTCGGGGCCCGACGGTGTCGTGCCGATGCGTGGCATGCCGGAGGGGACGTACTCGATGGTGGCCTCGCATCCGGACTTCCAGCCTTCCGAGCGCAAGCAGGTGACGGTGACGGAGGGGCAGACGCTGAAGCTGGAGGCCGAGCTGAAGCCCGGCGCGCCGCTCACGGGCGACGTGGTGGACACGCAAGGGGCGCCGGTGGCGGGGGCCGCGTTGTCGGTGGTGCCTCGCGGCGCGGAGCCCGTGGTGAGCGACGCGCGCGGCCACTTCGAGTTCCGCTCGCTGCGGCCCGAGCGGGGCTACCGGCTGGAGGTGAAGCACTCCGGTTACGACCAGACGGAGCGCGCCGAGGGCAAGGCGGGCGGTCCTCCGGTGAAGGTGGTGCTCAAGAAGCGCGACATGTTCCGCGGCCGCGTGGTGGGCAATGACGGCGCGCCCGTGCGACGCTTCCGCATGGACGAGCATCAGGTGGACAGCCCCGACGGTCGCTTCGAGCTGCCCCTGCCCACGGCGGGAGACCGCGTCATCGTCGCGGTCGATGCCTCCGGCTACGAGCCGCTGATGGTGGACCGTCCGGTGTCTGCCGAGCTGGGAGACCTGGTGCTGGAGAAGCTGCCGAGCATCAGCGGGAGGGTGCGGGACGCGAGCGGCGGGCCCGTGGCGGACGCCGTGGTGTCCTGTGAGGTGTGCGACGAGTCCGTGATGTCGGGCCCGGACGGCACCTTCACGCTGGCGAGTCCGCCGTATGTGGCCCGCTACACCGTGTCCGCGCGCAAGGGCCGGCTGACGGGGACGCAGGCGGTGGAGCGTGGGAGCCGCGCCGCGCTGGAGCTGACGCTGAAGCAGGCGACGCGGTTGAGCGGTCGCGTGTTCCTGCCGGGAGGCCAGCCCGCCGCGGGCATCGGCATCGAGGCGGTGAACGGAGACCGGGGCGAGCCACTCAACATCGTCACCGGGCCGGATGGGGCCTACTCGGTCGACGTGGCGCCCGGCAGCTATCGCTTCATGCTGGGCACGGGACGCGACTTCGCGGGCGAGCCCGCCCTGGTGGTCCAGGTGGGTGGCGCGCAGATGCACCTGGACCTGGGGCCCGCGCCGGGCAGCGCGTCGCTCACCGTGCAGCTCAAGCCCGAGCGCGGCAAGGCGCTGTGGGTGGTGGCCGGGGACGTCCCGGTGACGAGCAACCCGCCGGCGCAGGAGCTGATGCGCTCACGCTGGGCGCACCTCATCTACCAGCCACGCTCCGAGCAGGTCGTCGTCACCGGCCTGCCGCCCGGGCGCTACACGCTGGTGTGGGGGGCGTTCCATGTGGAGACCCCGGGAGGCCCCGAGGTGCGGGTGGTGGACGTGCCCTCCAGGGGCGAGGTGACGCTGGGACGTTGAGGCGCCGGGCCTGCTCGTGCGGCTCGGGTTGCGAGCCGGCATGCGGGCGCATTAGGAAGCCACATGGACGTGACCGCGTTGAAGGGCCGTCGCATCGTGGTGGGCGTGGCCGGTGGCATCGCCGCGTACAAGGCCTGTGAGCTGGTGCGCGAGTTGGGGCGCGCGGGCGCCGAGGTGCGCGTGGCCATGACGGAGGCCGCTCGGCAGTTCGTCACCCCGCTGACCTTCCAGGCGCTCAGCGGGCATCCGGTGCTCACCGACTACTTCGACCCCTCGCAGGAGGGGAACTTCGGCCACCTGGATCTGGCGCGCTGGGCGGAGGCGTTCGTCGTGGCGCCGGCGACGGCGGACCTGCTGGCGCGGGTGCGCGCGGGCATGGCGAACGACGCCGTGACGACCTCGCTCCTGGCCTTCCGTGGGCCGGTGGTGCTCGCCCCGGCGATGAACGTGGCCATGTGGGACAACGCGCAGACGCAGGAGAACGTGGGGGCGCTGGCGGCGCACGCGCGCTTCAGCTTCGTGGGGCCGGGG
>NZ_SRLW01000096.1:0-31800 GCF_006518215.1 Myxococcus sp. AB025B | reverse complement strand
CCCCCAGGGACTCTCGCCTCCCTCTCTCCTTCGCCCAGCAGCGCCTCTGGCTCATCGACCAGCTCCAGCCCGGCAGCGCCGCCTACAACGTCCCTCTCGCCATCCACCTCTCCGGCGAGCTCTCCCTCCCCTCCCTCCAGCGCGCTCTCGACGCCCTCATGGCGCGTCACGAGTCCCTCCGCACCTCCTTCGCTCTCCACGACGGCCAACCCTTCCAGCTCATCGCGCCGTCGCAGTCCCTGCACCTGGCACTGTTCGACCTCTCCACCCAGCCGAACGCCGATGAGACGGCGCGCGCGCTGGCGGTGGAAGAAGCGCAGCGCCCCTTCAACCTCGCCCAAGGCCCCGTCATCCGCGCGACGCTGCTGCGGACCGCGCCTCAACGCTACGTGTTGCTGCTGACGATGCACCACATCGTCTCGGATGGCTGGTCGCTGGAAGTGCTCTTCCGCGAGCTGAGCGCGCTCTACACCGCGTTCACCCGTGACGAGCCCTCGCCCCTCGCGCCGATGGCCATCCAGTACGCCGACTTCGCCGTGTGGCAGCACCAGTGGCTGAACGGTGAACGGCACGATGCTCAGCTCGGGTACTGGAAGGAGCAGCTCACGGGCGCGCCGTCCCTCCTCCCGCTGCCGACAGACTTCCCGCGTCCTCCCTCCCAGTCCTTCCGTGGCGCCGTCGAGAGCATCACGCTGCCGCCCGCGCTCCTCGAATCGCTCGTGCGCCTCAGTCGGAAGGAGGGCACCACCCTCTTCATGACGCTGCTCGCGGGCTTCCAGCTCCTGCTCTCACGCTACTCGGGGCAGGACGACATCAGCGTCGGCACGGCCATCGCGAATCGCAACCGCGCGGAGCTGGAGGGCCTCATCGGCTTCTTCGTCAACTCGCTGGTGATGCGCACGCGCCTGTCCGGCGAGCCCACGTTCCGCGAGCTGCTGCGTCGCGTGCGTGAGGTGTCCCTGGGCGCCTATGCGCACCAGGATGTCCCGTTCGAGCAGGTCGTCGAGGCGCTCCAGGTTCCGAGAGACCCTCGCTACTCGCCCCTCTTCCAGGTCCGCTTCAACCTGCAGGACAGCCCCTATGGCCACCTGAAGATGGCGGGGCTCGACGTGTCGATGCTCGAGACGGAGTGGAACTACACCAAGTTCGACCTCCACCTCTTCATGAGCGAGGCCGCCGAGGGTCTGCAGACCTCCTTCGCGTACAGCACGGACCTCTTCAAGCCGGAGACCATCCGCCGGATGCTCGGCCACCTGGGCCAGCTGCTGGAGAACATCGCGGCCAACCCGGATGTGCCCATCAACTCCGTGTCCATGCTGACGCCGGAGGAGCAGCGGCAGCTCGTCCGGTGGAACACGGCCCCCGCGCTGGAGTCGCCCGCGACGTGCTTCCACGCGCGGTTCGAGCAACAGGCCGCCGCCACACCGGACGCCACGGCGCTGGTCTCCGAGGACCGGTCCCTCACCTATCGACAGCTCAACGAGCGCGCGAACCAGCTCGCCGCGCAGCTGCAATCGCTCGGCGTGGGACCGGACCGCGTGGTGGGTCTGTACCTGGAGCGCTCGCTCGACCTGCTCGTCGGACTGCTCGCCATCCTCAAGGCCGGCGGCGCGTACCTGCCGATGGACCCGGGGCTCCCACCGGAGCGACTCGCGTTCATGATGTCGGACCAGCGCCTGCCCGTGGTGCTCACGCAGGAGTCCCTCCGCGCGTCGATTCCTCTCGGTGAGGCGCACGTCTTCTGCGTCGACTCACAATGGAAGGAGCTTGAAGGACGGCCTCGCGAGAATCCGCCGCTCACCGTCGAGCCGCGGCACCTCGTCTATGTCATCTACACGTCCGGCTCCACGGGTCGGCCCAAGGGCGTGGGCATCACGCACGGCAACCTGAGCCACTACCTGTCGGGCATCGCCCGCGTCCTCGACGTGCCTCCAGGGCTTCGCTACGCCACGGTGTCCACGTTCGCCGCGGACCTGGGGAACACCATGGTCTTCCCGGCGCTCGCCACGGGCGGAGCGCTCCACATCATCTCCGACGAGCGAGCCTCGAACCCCGAGGCCATGGCCGAGTACATGCACTCGCGGAGCATCGACTGCCTGAAGATCGTCCCCTCGCACCTGACGGCGCTGCTCACCGCGTCCCGTCCCGAGCACGTCCTGCCGGGACAGCGACTCGTCCTGGGCGGCGAGGCGTCGCGATGGGAGCTGATGGAGCGGGTGCAGACCCTGGCTCCGGAGTGCCGGGTCATCAACCACTACGGTCCCACCGAGACGACCATCGGTGTGTTGACCTGGGCGGTGCCACCGCGGCTGGCCTCGAAGCCCGCGCCCACCGTGCCGCTCGGCTTCCCCATCGGGGACACCACCACGCACGTCCTCGATGCCCACCGGCAGCACGTTCCCGTCGGTGTGCCGGGGGAGCTGTTCATCGGCGGACCGGGTGTGACGCGCGGCTATCTGGGACGGCACGAGCTCACCGCCGAGCGCTTCGTGAGATTCGGTGAGGAGCGCGTCTACCGGACGGGAGACGTGGTGCGGCGGCTCCCGGATGGAGCGCTCGAGTTCCTCGGCCGCATCGACCATCAGGTGAAGATTCGCGGCTTCCGCATCGAGCTGGGGGAGATCGAAGCCATCCTCTGCCAGCAGCCCGAGGTGCGTGACGCGGCGGTGCTCGCGCGCGAGGACGACGTGGGCACGAAGCGGCTCGTCGCGTATCTCGTCTCGCACCCGGGCCAGACGCTCGCGACCGAGCCGCTGCGCGAGCGGCTCGCCCAGCAGATGCCGGAGTACATGGTGCCGGCGGTCTTCATGGTGCTGGAGGCGCTGCCCCTCACGCCCAACGGCAAGGTGGACCGCAAGGCGCTGCCCGAGCCCGTGAGCCCCAGCGCTCCGAAGCCGGCGGAGGCGCAGGCGCCCCAGTCGCCAACGGAGCTGCTCCTGGCGGACATCTGGAAGCAGGTGCTGCGCGTGGAGCACGTGAGCCCGGCGGACAACTTCTTCAAGCTGGGGGGCGACTCCATCCTGAGCATCATGGTCGTCGCCAAGGCCATCCAGGCCGGGTTGCAGCTCACGCCGCTGGACATCCTGGAGTGCCAGAGCCTCGCGGAGCTCGCCGCGCGCGTGCGCAGCCCCGAGGAGGCCGCCGACGAGCAGACGGTGTCCGGGACCTTGCCGCTCACGCCCATCCAGAATCGCTTCTTCGAGCTGTACCCGACGGAGCGGCACCACTGGAACCAGGCGTTCCTGTTCGAGGTGCACCAGCGGCTGTCGCCCGCGCAGATGGAGGAGGCGGTGCGCAAGCTGATGCGGCACCACGACTCGCTGCGCCTGCGCTTCGTGCAGGGCTCCGCGGGGTGGGAGCAGTCCTACGCCGGACCCGACGTGCCGGTGCCGTTCAGCCACCACGACTTGAGCGCGCTGTCCGCGAGCCAGCGGGTCCAGGAGCAGGAACGGCTGTCGACCTCGCTCCAGAAGAGCCTGGACCTGTCCGCGGGGCCGCTCATGCGGGTGGCCTTCTTCGACTGGGGGCGCGAGGAGCCTGGGCGGTTGCTGCTCATCGTCCACCACCTGGCCACGGATGGGATTTCGTGGCGGGTGTTGATGGAGGACCTGCAGACGCTGTGGGAGCAGCTCGGCGCCGGGAAGGCGCTCCAGCTTCCGCCCAAGAGCACGTCGTATCAGGCGTGGGCGCGGAAGCTGTCGGAGTACGCGCAGTCGGACAAGGCGCGGCGGGAGCTGCCCACGTGGACCTCGGAGGTCTACGGCCGGGTGGCGCCGATTCCCCGGGACTTCCCGGAGGGGCGGAACCTCGAGGGCTCGACACGACTGGTGGAGGGTGCGCTGACGCAGGAGGAGACGCGCGTGTTGCTGCACCGGATGCGCGACGTGCACGGCGTCAACGTGGACCACGTGTTGCTCGCGGCGCTGGTGCGTGCGCTGACGGAGTGGACGGGCCGCGCGGCGCATCTGCTCGAGCTGGACAACCACGGCCGCGAGTCGATTCTGGAGGGCGTGGAGCTGTCACGCGCCGTGGGGTGGTTCACGGCGCTGAGCCCCGTGGTGGTGGAGGAGCCCGCGGGGGCCTCCGCGGGCACACTGCTCCAGTCAGTGAAGGAGCAGCTCCAGGCGGTGCCCAACCGCGGCGTGGGCTTCGGGGTGTTGCGCTACCTGAGCCGGGACACGGCGGTGCGAGAGCAGCTCGCGCGGCTGCCGAGGACCGAGGTGTGCTTCAACTACCTGGGCCACTTCGACCTGGTGCGCTCGGGCAACGCACCGCTGCGGCCCGCGTCGGAGTCCGTCGGGCCCGAGCGGGCACCGGCTGGCCCGCGCTCGCGCGTCCTGGACATCACGGCCTACGTCTCCGAGGGCACCTTCCACCTGGCGTGGGCGTACAGCGAGAACCTCCACGCGAGGGGCACGCTCGAAAGACTGTCCTCGGCGTACCTCACGCACTTGAGGGCCCTGCTCGCCACAGCGGGGGCCGCGTAGGCCCGAGGAGGGCCTCGTCACCGGGGCCCTCCAAGACGTCTACTTCGTCGACTCGGTCGCGCCGTCCTCCAGCAGCCGGCCCCACAGGGAGGAGTCGTCGACAACGAGGCGGCCCGAGGACATCTTCACGCTCCGGTCGATCTGCGCCTTGCGGAACTGCCTCGGCGGGATGCTGGGCTGCTTGGGGTCCATGTCGTTGACCACCATCTGCTCCTGCAACCGGATGGCGTCCGCCGCGAAGCTCAGCGCCGCCGTGTAGTCGTAGCGACGCAGCCACCGGCTCGGCAGCGAGCGCGACGCCGTCCGGTTCAGCTGGAAGAGCGCCGGACTCGCGCACGCACCCTCCGCCGTCAACACCGGCTCGTTGATGAAGCGGTTGCCCCGCTGCAACAACACCCGCACCGCGCGCTGGCACGCCGTCCCCATCGGCCCCGCGCACCGCTCACCCTCCGCCACGAGCAGGTCCACGCCCCCCATCCGCTCCAACCGCAACCTCGCGTTCTTCGTCCTCGAGCGCAGCACCCCCAGCGCCCGCACCGCCAACCCTCGCGGCGTCGACTCCACCAACGCCACCGGGCCCAGCCCCTCTCCATCCGCGAAGTGACGCGCCACCGCCCACACCAGCCGCAGCTCCGGACGGATCTCGCTCACCACCACGTCCCCCGCCGTCAGCGTCGTCGGAGGCAACATCGCCGCCGTGGAGCCCGCCTCCACGCACTCCCCCGGCGCCGGGTCCTGCCAGAGCACCGGCGTCCCCATGCAATCCGTCACCGGCGTCGCCACCTGCCACGTCCGCGTGTCGTAACCACTCAGCAGCAACGGATAGAGCACCTCCGCCCGCCACTGGTCCGGCGACAGCGCATGCACCCCCGTGGGCCGCTCCGAGAAACACAACGCCGCCACCGCCGGCGCCGCGCGCACCGGCGCGGTGCTCTTGCACCCCGCCAACGCCAACGCGCACCCCAACACCAACGACTGTGTCTTCCTCATGTCCCTGATGACTCCCGAGCCCGGCGCTTGGACACCACTGAGACCTCCCCATCACCACTCTTGTTCGCCGCGTCACCCACGATGGCGTGGTACGCCTTCGCGAACTCCGGACCGAACAACACCGCGCTCAGCTCGCGCTCCTCCTCCATCAGCGTCCTGAGCCGCTCCTCCAGCCGCTTGAGCTTGCGCGACGCCTGGAACGGCCACAGCCGCGAGAAGAACGAGCCGCCCTTGCCCTCCTCCAGCTCGCCCGGCAACAAGCGCTGGAGCAGGTCCTTCACGCCCTCGCGCATGCCGTTGAGCAAGGCGATCTGGTGGATCATCACATCCACGAACCCGCCCATCAGCTCCTGCACCCGCTCCGCGCTGTCCGGCGCCTTCCAGTCCAACAGGTAGCGCAACACCTCGCGCGTGTTGCGACTCTTGGAGAGCGGCGTCACGTCCCGCGCCAGCATCACCGCCATCTCCTGGCCGAACTGGTCATGCCCCTGCCGCAGCTCCACGAACGCGCGGCCGAACGTCTCCAGCACATCCGCCAACCGGTCCAGGAAGCGGTCGATGTCCGCCCCCGACTCCAATCCCTTGCTCCCCGGCAGGTACGAGCGCACGAACTGTCCCAACAGCTCCCGCGCCATCACATCCAGCCGGTTGCCGCCCCCCGGCGCCGCGGGCACCGGCGTCACCTGGGAGTTGCCCCCGGACGACTGCGGCAGCGCCACCCCCAGCGAGCGCGCGAACTGGCCGAACTGCGGCTCGTGCGCCACCCCGGGCAGCCGCCGCTGCAGCTGCGCGACGAGCGACGCCCGGTCCGCCTCCGGCAGCGTCCCCGCCTGACGGACCATGGACTCGTGCAGCGTCTGCCACGCGTTGCGGTACGCGTTGTAGAGCGGCACCAGCTGCTGGATGGAGCTCTGCAAGCCGTTCGAGGACGCGGCGGGCGGCGGCGGCGCCACCACGCGCACGCTGTTGCTCGTCGGCGCGCGGCGGCCCGCGGGCGCCGTCGGAGGCTCGGGGTCCGGAATGGGGATGCCGGAGATGATGGTGCGCTGCCCCGGGTCCTGTCCCTCCAGCTCCTCGTCGAGCGCCGGCACCAGCAGCGTGCGAGGGCTCACCTCCTCCTGGCGGCGGGACTGCGAGATCGCCGCGTCGCTCAGGGCCGGCAGCATGGCGGTGGCCACCACCTGCTCGCGCCCCTGCACCGGCGTCGGCTTGAAGCTCATGGGCGTCCCATCATCGGGGCCCTGCAGCGTGGCCAGCGCGCGGAACTGCGTCATGCGCGACTGCCCATCCCCCGCCGACGCCGCGGCCTCCCGCGACAGGCGCATCTCGATGGTGCCGATGGTGACGCGCGTCTCCTCGCCCACCCGCACCGGGACGTTCTTGTCGATGCGCCGCCCGTCGATGCTCAGCCCGTTCGTCGAGCCCAGGTCCACCACGTGGATGGACTTCTGGTTGAACCGGACCAGCGCATGGAACAACGACACGAACGACTTAGGGATGGAGATGTCGTTGAGCTGGTTGCGACCGATGCGCACGGGCGAGTGCGTGAAGACATACTGCCGCTCCTTCGGCGGCTGCGTCTCCAGGTCCTTGATTCGGATGACGAGGGGCAGCACGGCTCACTCCTATCCCGAAGCGGTGGGGGGAAGCCCCCCCGGGGGGTGTACCTCGCGACAGTTCGTCACGGCCCGGCGGGAGGCATCATCCCTCCCCCAGGTCCGAGATGCACCACCCGACTATCAGCTGTCTGAGAATGCGAGGTCCCAGTCGCCCCCGGCCCCCAGGCCGACCCTCAGGCGGCTCGGGACGCCTCCCGCGGCCAGCCTCTCCAGGACCTCCAACGACAGCCGGGGCATCAACGAGGCGCGCAGCACGTGGTCCACGTTGCGAGCCCCCGAGTCGTTGTCCTGGCAGCGCCGGGCGAACTCCTCGTACACCTCCGGGGCGAACTCCGTCTTGACCCGGTGCGACGTGTGCAGCCGGTCCGCCAGGGCCGAAAGTTTCATCTCGGCGATCTGCTTGAGCACGTCCTTGGCAATCGGCAGGAACGGCACCACCGACATGCGCGCCAGGAGCGCCGGCTTGAAGTGCCGACTGAGGATGGGGCGGATGGTCTCGCTCACCGTGTCCGTGCTCGGCGCCTCCGGGCCCGAGTACAGCTGCATCAGCGCGTCCGTGGCCAGGTTGCTGGTGAGGATGACCACCGTGTTGCGGAAGTCGATGAGCCGCCCCTCGCCGTCGGACAACATGCCCTTGTCGAACACCTGGTAGAAGAGGTTCATCACCTCCAGGTCCGCCTTCTCGCACTCGTCCAGCAGGACGACGGAGTAGGGCCGCTGGCGCACCGCCTCCGTCAGCACGCCGCCCTCGCCGTAGCCCACGTAGCCGGGCGGCGAGCCGATGAGCCGTGACACGGTGTGCTTCTCCTGGAACTCCGACATGTTGATGGTGGTGAGGAAGCGGTCTCCGCCGTAGAGCGAGTCCGCCAGCGCCAGCGCCGTCTCCGTCTTTCCCACGCCGCTGGGCCCCACGAACAGCAGCACGCCGATGGGCGTGTTGGGGTTGCGGATGCCCGCGTGCGACATGCGCAGCGTCTCCGCCACCGCGCGCAGCGCCGCGTCCTGCCCGCGCACCCGCGAGCGCAGCGTCTCCTCCAGCGAGAGCACCGCCCCCACGGAGCTGCTGCGCAGCTTGCCCACCGGCACCCCCGTCCACCCCGCCACCACGCGCGCCACCACGTCCGGGTCCACCTCCACGTGGATCAGCGGAGACTCGCCCTGCAGCGTCTCCAGCTTCGCGCGCGCCTGGGCCACGTCCGCCTTCAGCTTCGCGGTGTCCGCGCCGGGCTCCGCCGCCTCCAGCGCCGCGCGGGCCTTCTTCACCTCGTCCACCGCCGCCCGCTCCTGCTCCCAGCGGGCCTTCACGGTGGCCACCTGGTCGCGCGTGGCGGCGAGCTTCTCCTCCAGCGTCGGGCCCTCGTCCTCGTCCTTCGACACGTGCCCCGCGGCGCGCTCCCGCTCGCGCACGCCCAGCTCGCGCTCCAGCGCCGACAGGCGCGACTCCGCCTCCACCAGCTCGTCCGGCCGGGCGCTCTGCTCAATCTTCACGCGCGCCGCCGCCGTGTCGAGCAGGTCCACCGCCTTGTCCGGCAACTGCCGCCCGGAGATGTAGCGGTGGGACAGCTCCACCGCGGCCACCACCGCCTCGTCGCGGATGGTGACGCCGTGGGACTGCGCATACGTGGGCGTCAGGCCGCGCAGCATCAACACCGCGTCCGCCTCCGACGGCTCGTCCACCTTGATGGGCTGGAAGCGCCGCTCCAGCGCGGCGTCCTTCTCGAAGTACTTCTTGTACTCGGCCCACGTGGTGGCCGCGATGGTGCGCAGCTCGCCTCGCGCCAGCTCCGGCTTGAGCAGGTTCGCCGCGTCGCCGCCGCCCTGCTGGCCGCCCGCGCCGATGAGCGTGTGCGCCTCGTCGATGAAGAGGATGATGGGCTTGGGCGAGCCCTTCACCTCGGAGATGACCGCCTTGAGCCGGTTCTCGAACTCACCGCGCACCCCCGCGCCCGCCTGCAGCGCGCCCAGGTCCAACCCGAGCACCTCCAGGTTGCGCATGGACTCCGGCACGTCGCCCGCGACGATGGCGCGCGCCAGCCCCTCCACCAGCGCCGTCTTCCCCACGCCCGGCTCGCCCACGATGATGGGGTTGTTCTTGCGCCGCCGCGCCAGCACGTCGATGACCTGACGAATCTCCCTGTCGCGCCCGAAGATGGGGTCGATCTTCCCGTCGCGCGCCTTCTGCGTGAAGGAGTTGGTGAAGCGCGTGAGCGCCTCCACGGAGATGGCGTCCAGCGCCGGGTAGGACTCCGCGGAGTAGCGCGAGGAGCGGGCGATCCACTGCCACATCAGCGCGCCCGAGCGCAGCCGCGCCGCGCCGTGCTCCAGCGAGGCCACCAGCCACGCGTCCTCGAACCACTGGAACAGGCTCTCGGAGAACACGGGCCGGCCCGCGTTGCCCGTGCGCAGCTCGCGCAGCGCGTCCTCGATGGAGCCGATGACCTTCGCGCGGTCCACCTGGAAGTGGCGCAACAGCCGCGAGGCCTCGCCGTCCTCGTCCTCCAGGAGCTGGCGCAAGAGGTGCTCGGGGATGATTTCGTAGCAGCGCGCGGTGCTCGCGCGCGACACGGCCGCCTCCAGCATCCGCGTGGCCGAGGGCGTCAGGCGCCGCACGAGGGTCTTGGGTTCAACGCGCATGATTACGCTCCAGGGGTTTGGCTGGCGGCGGGTGGGAACACCGGAAGGACGGCGTCAGGATGGCGAAGGCGGCGCGGCGCGCCGGGGGGCGGCCGGCAGGGGCACGGTGCGCAGGCGCAGGCGCGTGTCGCTCCGGCGCTGCCCCAGGTAGCAGTCGTGGCCCAGGCGAGAGGGGGACTGGGTCGCCAGGCGGAAGCGCGGCAGCTCCGCCTCGCGCACGCCCAGCACCAGCGAGCAGTCGAGCGGATCCCTCACGACCAGGTCCACCACCTCGCGCACCACCGGGGACAAGTCCCCCTCCGGCATCAGCCGCCGGTAGACGTCCCCCTCCAGGGGCGCGATGTGGATGTCGAAGCTGCCCGAGCGGTCGAACATCTTGGAGCCGATCAGCGCGGTGCGGCTCAGGGTCGTGTTCGTCCGCCCCAGCCGCATCCGGTTGTCCGCCTCGATGTCCACCCAGTGGCCGGAGAACTGACGCAGCGACACCTTCGCCTCGCCCAGCACGGGCGCCAGCACGTCCGTCAGCGCCAGCTCCAGCGTGCCCGCCGTGCGCGCGCGAGCGGCGAGCAGCGGCGCCAGGCGCAACAGCTGCGCGGACGACAGCGCGCCCGGGTACGGCCGCTCGTAGGTGTCCAGCCCCGCCAGCGACAACAGCCGCTGGGACCAGACGTCGCTGCCCTCCCGCGTCGTCTCCGCCTGCAGCGAGTAGCGCGACAGCGCCCGGTACAAGAGCGACAGCAGCCGATGATGGAACAGGTCCAGGAAGTCGCGCCGGCGCGCGGAGTCCGGGTCCTCCTGGGCAATCTCCTCCGGGATGTAGTCCGGCAGCGGCGACACCGCGCCGGTGAGCCCCAGGAACGTGGTCATCACCTCCACCACGTGCGAGGAGCCGTCCAGCTCTCCCGACGGGGGCACGACGCGGATGCGGCTGACGTCCCCGGCGCTGAAGGTGAGCGACGGGTCATGCCGGAAGCGGATGGCCTCCTCCACGACGGGCCCCGTGCCGCCCACGGGCACCGCCTCCGACGTCAGCCGCTCCAGCAGCGCCACCAGCGGCCTGAAGGCCCACTGCCCGGGGCGTTCGCTCAAGCGCTGGACGGCCTTCAGCAGATCGTCTGTCGGCCGTTCCGGGGAAGCCACCGGTACTCCAGTCGAGAGGGTTGGAGGCGCAGCACGAGCTCGCTGAAGGAGTTGAGGCTCACGTGCGAGGCGAACAGCTCGTCGAGCACGCAGCCGAAGAGGAACGCGTCCCCCGGGCCCGTGAAGCCCGCCTCGTCCAGCTCCACCGTCACCTGCACGCCTCGCACGGGGGCGCCCTGGAGGAAGCGTGTGATCGGCTGGCCCTTCACCTCCCGCAGCGCGCCCACGCGCAGCTCGTTGGCGCGCGCGGTGGACTGGTCCGCCGTCGCCTGGAAGTTGTAGAGCGCCAGCATCGACTGCAGCGCGCCGGGCTCCAGCAGCGAGCGCTGGTTGAGGCTCAGGTGGGACAAGAGCCGCCAGTGCAGCTCCGAGCCCATGGGCGGCCTGGACGGCCGCGTCACCGCGACGATGTTGCGAAAGCGCGCCGTCGTGGGCGACGCCGCGGTGGGCACGCTCAAGTCCCCCACCTGCAGCCGCGAGGGCAGCGAGCGGTTGGTGCACGTCAGCTCGATGGACAGCGTCTCATCCGCCAGCGACGGCGTCGCGTCGCGCGGGCTGCCCAACGACAGCGAGACGTCCATCGCGTCATCCAGCGGCGACAGGGCATGGTGCAGCCGATAGAAGCGCGACGCGTCGCCCGTGGCGTGCGCGAAGTCGAAGTACGGCCGGTACTGCTGGCGCTCGGTGCGGCCCTGCGGCAACCCCGTGACGGAGTCCACCGAGTACACCTCCATGTGCCCCGGCTCCACGCCCGAGGCGCGCACCAGGTGCTCATGGCCCAGGGAGCCGGTGCGCACCGGGTCCGCGGACGCGGCGAAGAGGTTGACCACCGGCGCGCAGTGCAGCCGGAAGACATCCTTGGGCAGGCGCCCGGGCAGCGCGGGCGGCCGCTCGAACTCGAAGAGCAGCTCCAGCTTCTGGCCGGGCAGCTCGCTGGCCGCCTGCAGCCCCTTCACGTCGATGAAGAGGAACTTCTGCGGCAGCGTGAAGTACTCCTGCAGGAGCCGGTAGCCCTCCGGCACCGTGGCCGGCCAGGGCCACAGCGTGTTGCCCGCCTCCAGGCCCGTGGCGCGGAGGCACTCCGGCCCCAGCCGCACGGACGGACCGCCCGCGGGGTTGCGCAGCACCACGCCCTTGCAATGGCGCAAGAGCCACACCAGCAGCATGGACGCCACCGGCAGCTCCGCGTGGAGGAACAGCGACAGGCCCTCCTCCGTGAAGATCTCCGCCCGGCCCTGCTCCACCAGCTGCAGCTGCGCGCGCAGCACGGGCGCCGCGGGCGAGGACTGGTCCAGCGTCGTCTCCGTCAGCGTCAGCGGCAGCAGGTCCACCGCGCGCGTCGTTCTGAAGGTGCAGACGGTGCCGTCCACGGGCTTGGCGCCCACCTCCGTCCCCGCCGCAATCCGGGAGCGGCCGCGCAACAGGCGCGCGTGGGGCGTGAACTCCACCACCGAGCACGCCGGCACCACCCGCAGGTAGTGCGGCAGGAGCAGCTCCGTCAGCCCGTGAATCACCTCCGGCACCGCGCCGTCGATGCGCTCGCGCACGCGCGCCGTCAGGAACGCGAACCCCTCCAGGAGCCGCTCCACGTCCGGGTCGCCACCGCGCTCCACCAGGAGCCCGGCCAGCGCCGGGTTGACGGTGCCGAACGCGCGGCCCATCTCCCGCAGATATGTGAGCTCGCTCTGGTAGTACTTGCTGAACACCGCGACTCCCCCGCCGTACCGGTTCGCTTACCAGACCTCGACCTTGCCTCCCGGCGACATCTGCGTCCGGAAGCGGAGCATCCCCCGCGCGCCCTTGCCCGCGGGCTGCGCGGTGATTTCGAAGCGCAAGAGCAGCGGGTCCACGTCCGGGACGTGGCGCACGCTCACGTGCTGGATGCGCGGCTCGAACTCCAACACCGTCGCGCGGATGGCCGACTGGAGCGTCTGGATGGCCGTGGGGAAGGTGTGCACCAGGTCGGTGAAGTCCATGACTCCAAAGCCCGGTACCGTGGCCGAGCCGCCCTTGCGCGCGTTGAGCAGCACGCGCAGGTGTTGGGCAATGGAGTCAGTCATGTCCTGCTCTCGCTCGGCCGAGCCCGTCCCCACCTCGATTCGCGACAACAACCCGCGTCCCATCCCGTCGCTCCCTCCTGCCTCGCCGCCCCGGCCCGCGCTCCCTTCAGGGAGCACGCGCCATGGCTCCCCTTACTGCTGCTTGTCCCACGTATCCTCGTGCGTCACGCCACCCTCGCTGACCGTCCAGCTGATGGTGTGGAACACGAAGGAGACCTCCTCCAGCGGAGGGTTGGTCGCCGTCGCGGGGACGATGGTGTTCTCCACCACCTGCTTGACGCTGGCGACGCGGCCCTTGGAGAACGTCACCGTGTAGAACTGCTCCGTGGTGCCGTCACCCGTGGGGCTGGGGCGGAAGAACTTGAACGTGGCGTCGATGGCCTCGTTGTTCGTCAGCGCCTTCATCAGGAGCGGCGTCGCCTTGTCGATGCGCTTCCTGATGAGCAGCGGCTGGTACTGGCGGCGGCCCGTGGCGATGCCGGAGCCGGCCTCGCGCGCGGTGACGACACCCTGCTCGTAGTAGACGCACTCGATGGAGTCCTCGCGACCGAGGCTCGTCTGGGTGCTCGCGCCCTTGATGTCCTTCCCGTTCGCCTTCAGGTACAGATGTACTGTCTCGGCCATGTGGCTCTCCCCCTGCTTGTTGGTGGTGTGACGCCTGCGACGTGGAACAGGAGCCCTCGTGCCGCGGGGCTCCGGACTGCGTGGTGGCCGCCGTCCCTGAGGGGTACGGCGACCGGAAGGACCCTTCGGCTCCGGGTCTCACGCCCGCTCAGCTCACTCCTTGTCCAGCTTGCCGACGAGCGAGAGCGTGAAGGATGCGCCCATGTACTTGAAGTGCGGGCGGACCTGCAGGTTGCAGCGGTACCAGCCCGGCTGCCCCTCCACGTCCTCCACCTTGATGCGGGCGGTGCGCAGCGGACGGCGCGAGCGCACGGACGGCGCCGGGTCGTCCATGTCCGCGACGTACTGGTTGATCCACTGGTTGAGCTCGCGCTCCAGGTCCGAGCGCTCCTTCCAGCTGCCGATCTGCTCGCGCTGGAGCACCTTCACGTAGTGCGCCAGGCGGGACATGATGAACATGTAGGGCAGCTGGGTGCCCAGCCGGTAGTTCGTCTCCGCGACCTTGCCCTCGGGGCTGTTGCCGAAGAACTTGGGCTTCTGCACGGAGTTGGCGGAGAAGAACGCCGCGTTGTCCGTGTCCTTGCGGAACACCAGGCCGATGAAGCCCTCCTCCGACAGCTCGTACTCGCGCCGCTCGGTGAGGAGCACCTCGGTGGGGATCTTCGTCTGGATCTCCCCCATGGCCTCGTACTGGTGCAGCGGCAGCTGCTCCACCGCGCCGCCCGCCTGGGGACCGATGATGTTCGGGCACCAGCGGAACTTGGCGAACGAGTCCGTCACGCGCGTGGCGAACGCCGTGGAGGCATAGCCCCACAGGTAGCGGTCATGCGAGCCGACCACGTCCTCGGTGAAGTTGAACGACTTCACCGGCACCGTCTTCTCGCTGTAGGGCAGCCGCAAGAGGAAGCGCGGCATGCACAGGCCCACGTAGCGCGCGTCCTCGCTCTCGCGGAACGAGTGCCAGCGCGCGTACTGCGGCCCCTCGAACAGGGACTTCAGGTCCTTGAGCGCCGGCAGCTCCAGGAACGACGGCTGGCCGAAGAACTCCGGCGAGGCGTTGGCCACGAAGGGCGTATGGGACATGGCCGCCACGGAGGCGATGCTGCGCAGCAGCGTCAGGTCCTCCGCGCCCGGGCCGATGTCGAAGTTGCCCACCACCAGGCCGTAGGGCTTGCCGCCGAAGACGCCGTACTCGTTGGAGTAGACGGTGCGGTACAGGCCGGACTTCACCACCTCGGGCGCGTCCTCGAAGTCGGTGAGCAGGTCCTGCTTGGAGGCGTTGAGCACCTCCACCCGGACGTTCTCCCGGAAGTCGGTGCGCTCCACCAGGAACTTGAGCGAGCGCCACGCGGACTCCAGCGACTGGAGGTCCTTGTGGTGGAGGATCTCGTTGACCTGCGCGCTCAGCCGCTGGTCCACCTCCGCGATCATCGCGTCCACCAGCGCCTTGTCCACGCGCTCGGCCGACCGGCCCGGGGCCAGCATCTCCGCGATGAAGGCCTGCACGCCCCGACGGGCCACGTCGTAGCCGTCGTCGTTGGGCTTCATCTTCGTCTCGGACAGGATTTCGTCCAGGAGCGAGGGGGCGGCATCGGCGGTCTCGACCGGGGCCAACGCCTTGGCTTCAGTGCTCATCTGTGTCACGCCTTTTCTGAGTGCGTTTGCGAATGCCGCCCTACTCCGACTTCTTGTCCAGCCCCAGCTCCGCCATCAATCGCTGACGTCCCTCGGTGTCCCCGAGCAGCGCCTGGATCTTCTTGCGGAAGGCGGGCACGTTGCCCAACGGGCCCTTCAGCGCGTTGAGCGCCGCGCGCAGCTGCAACAGCTGGTGCAGCTCCGGCACCTGGTTGACGATGCCCTCCGGGGTGAAGTCCGCCAGCGTCTGGAACTTCAGCGAGACAGACATGGACGCGTCCGGCTCGTTGGAGAGCTTGTTGGGCACACTCACGTCCAGTGAAAGCCCCTGCTTGGCCATCACCTCGTTGAAGTTGCCCTTGTCGATGTTGATGGGCGCGCGCTCCTCCACGGGGCGCTCGTCCTGACGACCGGTGTAGTCGCCCACCACGAGGACCTTGAGCGGCAGCTCCACCTCCGACTGCGCATTCCCGGTCTCCGACTTGTAGACGATGTTGACGCGCTCCTTCGGAGCCACAGACCCTTCCTTGCTCACCGCACGACCTCCTGGTTGGGGATGGCTTCGCTGCCCCCCGTCACAGAGACACCTTCAGCGCAGCACCGGGATCAAGCAGACACAGCCGATGATAACGGGCAGTGAAGTCAGACACCAGCGCCTCCGGCGACTTTGGAGGAGGCCGCGTGAGCGCAAGCCATCCTTCCAGACACTCCGCCGCGAGCGCCGGCTCCCAGACATCCAGCCCGTGCGTCACCGACTCCCGGTCCAAAGACTCATAGAGGGCCCGCGCCACGGGGGCCTGCCCCGCCGCCGCGCACAGCCGCGCGAGGGAGAGCCGGGCCACGAATCGCTTGCGGCCCGTGCCCGCAGCGCCCACCTGGGTCTGCAACAGCCCCACGGCGCCCGCGGGGTTCCCGCCAGCCAATAGCTTGCGCGCCTCGGCGAGCACGTCCGCGCTGGCGTCGTCCTTCTCGTCGCGTGAGGCGGGTGTAACGGCTGGCGCCACAGGCGTGGCGAGCACCGTGTCCAGCCAGGTCCGCGTCTCATTGGAGGCCACGGGGGTGCCGTCGCCGAAGAGCAGCCCCGGGACGGTGGGCATGCGCTTGAGCCACGAGGCCAGTTCGCCCATCAGCGCCTGGCGCGCGGCGGCGTGTCCCAGCTCGCCCAGCGCCCGGGCGCTGAGGAAGTGCGGGTCCAGGAAGAAGCGGTGCTGGACGAGCGCCGACTCGGACTCCTCGAGCAGCTCCACCCAGCGCGAGTTCGCCGCCATGCGCTCCAGGTTGGCCCGCAGCGCGGCGGGCGGCGCGGGGATGCTCGTCTTGCCGCTGGCGTCCCCCGGAGGCGGCTGGGCCAGGTGCAGGTAGAGCCCCACCCGCAGGAGCCGGTAGGGCATGGGCTCCGCGGGCGACGCGCGCCGCACGAGCCCCGCCGCGCTCGCCAGCGCGGTGCCCGTCTGACGCAGGAAGTCCACCGCGCCCTCCGCGCTCGCCAGCGCGCCTACCTCGGGCATCGCCGCCGCGGGCACGGCCACCGGAGCGATCTTCGGTGGCGGCGGAGGCGCCACGGCCGGAGGAGTCGGCGCGCTCGGAGCCGGTGCGGGCTTGTACGTGACGGGTGCGACGGGCGGCGGGGGCGGCGCGGCCTCGGGCAGCGACGCGAGCAGGCGCTGGACGCTCTCCAGGAGCGGGCGCATCGCGGGCCCGTTGGTCTCGAACTTCTGGCGCGCCACCTCCGCCAGGCGCCTGGCCGCGACGTCGAGCGCCTCCACGCGCTCGCGGTCCGACGCGCCCACCTCCAGCGACGGCAGCTGATTGGACGCGCGCTCCACCAGCCACGTCACCGCGTTGGAGCGGCCGCGCATGCGCGTCAGCTCCGGGAAGAGCTCCGGCCAGTAGCGGTCCATCAACTCGGAGACGACGACGAGGCCCGTGGCGAGCCCGTCCAGGCCCTGCGTCTGGTACAGGCCCTGGGCCAGGTACGTGGCGATGCGCAGGTCCTTCGAGCTGGTCTGGAGCACCTTGCCGCTGGAGTCCAGGACGAGCGCCCAGTCGACGGCGCCGCCGGTGACGGCCTCCAGCTTGGCCACCTCCGCGAGCACCGCCAGGTAGCCCGGCTCCGACTTGGCCGCCTTGCCCGCGGGCGACGCCGCCGACACCGGCTCCAGCCACTCCTTCGCGCGCTGCTTGAGCTGCTCCAACGTCATCGCCATCCGCCCTCCTTTCGCCGTGCGGCCTTCGTGCTCAGGTCCCGAACGCGGCGAGCAGCGACTCCACCGGGGTGGTGGGGTCCTCGAGCGCCTGCCGTCTCGCGGGGGTGAGCGCCTTCTGCGCGCTGTCGATGGCGGACTGCTGCCGGGTGAGCAGCGGCCACACCTTCATGCTGGAGTGCTCGGGCTTCGCCAGGTGCATCAGCAGCGCGACGCCCGGCGTGCCGATGGACAGCAGCAGCCGCGGCGACGGCCCCAGGTGCCAGAACATCGCCGGAGGCATCGAGCGCCAGCCCAGCTGCCGCTTCGCCAGCTCCGCCCAGCAGAAGGGCCCGAGCGCCTCCGGGAACGGACACTCCAGCGTCACGCCCGGCTTCGCGGGCTCCTTGCCGCGCTCGGCCTGGCAGGCCTTCAGGAAGGTGTTGAACGCGTAGTAGGCCACGCCGGGCGCGGCGCCGTCGCCCTGCAGTCGCTGGACGAGCGGCCCCGCGGGGCTCGACTCCAGGCGTCGGCGCTGCGCGCTCGCGCCCATTGTGTCCGCGGAGGACACGGCCGAGAGCGCCTCCACGCGCGACTCCAGCTCGCTGGCGGACAGCGTCGCGGCGTCGGCGAGCAGGCGCGCGCCGGCGGCGAAGAAGGCCCGGAAGCTGTCGGGAATCGACGGGAACTGCTCCGCCGCGCCCGCCGCGTCGACGGCGACGTACACGGCGAGCGGGAAGACGCGCCCCACCTTGTCCGTGCTCGTCGCCAGCGTGCCCACCAGGGCCTGGCGTCCGCCGGGCATGGTGAAGACGAAGCACGTGGGCTCCGAGGGCAGCTGGGTGTTGGCGCGCCGCACCGCCTCGTGCGACTCCTCCAGCCACCGGTGGAAGGCCTGTGACACCGCATCCGCCGCGTTCCAGCGGATGAAGTCTCCCTGACACGGCGCCTTGCCCAACAGCGCCACCTGGTTGCGGCCGACTACCCCGAGCATCCCACGCCTCCCTTCGCGATGACGCGTGGAGGACTCATCCCCGGCGCGCGGAATGGCTGCATCAGCTTGGGGGTGCGGCCCGGAGACACGCCGAAGAACGGCGAGGCGCTGCGCGTCGGCCGGAAGTCGATGATGACCTCGGCGTCCAGCGAGGGCATGGACCACGTCACCGAGAACGTCCGGCCCCCGCCGGAGACGTTCGGCGTCCCCTCCTCCATCAGGCGGAACAGGCCCCACTCGCCCTCCTGCTCGAGCGTCTCCGTCTTGCCCTGGTTGTTGCGCACGCGGATGGTGGCGCCCAGCGACTTGCCGCCCTTCCCGGGCCACTCGTAGTTGTGCCACTCCTCGGGGCCGTTGTTGTACTCGACCGTCTGTCCGTCCACCGTGAAGCGGATGGAGGAGAGCTTCGGCGAGGGGCGGATGTGGAAGGCGAACTTCACGCCCGGCTCGGCGTCCCTCGCGCCGAAGAGCGACTCGGAGATCTCCCGCGAGCGCGCGAGGAACGAGAGCACGGAGCCGTAGTACATGTTGCCGCCCGCGCGGCCCGCGCGCGTGACGAACTTGAAGCGCGTCCCCGACTGCTCGACGTGGCTCTTGAGGACGCCGCCGTAGAAGCCCCACAGCGTGCCGGACTCGAAGCGGTAGAAGTCCCCCACGTCCGCCACCGCCGCGTCCTGCCCGTTGCGGTTGAAGGGGTAGTGCCCCGCCAGCTTCTGCTTGAAGGCGTTGGCCACCTCGCTGCACCACTGGTCGCTCGCCTTGCCACCCTGCTCGCGGATGGTCAGGTCGGAGATCTTCTCGATGGGCGGCCACAAGAGCGCCTCGATGCGCGGGCGCCACCCCACCTCCTGCGCCTGGATGAGCGACTGGATGATGACGCGCGCCGTCTGCACCCGCGTCATCATCGCGGCCGTCTCCGACTGGCTCTCCATGGAGGCGCGCTGCGCGTCGCGGAGGAACTGCAGCTGCTCCTGGTAGATGTCCAGGGGGATGGCCTCGGGCGGAGGCGCGTCGGGCCCCTTCGCCTGCGGCGGCGCGGCGCCGAACTTCAGGAGGCCCGCGAAGGCGGGCTCCACGTCGTCCGCGGTGTAGTCACGCTCCTCCTCCTCGCTCGGCGCCTCGTCCTCGGAGAGCTTCCCGTTGGCGAAGCGCACGCCCGACTCGATGACCTTCCCCTTGGGGCCCAGCTTCTGCTTGAGCTTGTCGAGCATGCCGTCCGCGTCGGACTTGCCCTCCACCTGCTCTCCGCCCAGCCGCACGTTGAAGGCCACGGCGCGGAAGAGCTTTCCCAGCGGAGGCGGCTCGCCGCGGGTGAGGTCCTCCAGCATGGCCAGCGCCACGGTCGCGTCCGTGGGCTCCTTCATGCTCAGGGTGCTGAGGAACTCCTTCCACTCCTCGATGTACTGCTTGTAGTAGGCGGAGCGCAGCGCCCGCTCCTGGCGCGCCAGCTCGATTTCGTTGGTGGAGTTGGCGTCCTTGTCGAGCACCCAGATGTCCGCGCCCTGCAGCGGGTGCTCCAGCTTGGGCTCCACCACCCTCTCCCAGCCCTTGCGCGTGAAGGCGGCGCGCACGCGGCCCGTGCCCTTGATGTGCTGAGCGGTGCTGCCCAGGATGGAGGAGAGGGTCACGTCGTACTGGTCCTTCTTGCGCGACACCTCCGAGATGAGCTGCGCCAGCGCGAGCTCGGAGAACGGCAGCCGGTCCAGCACCACGCGCACGTCGCGCACCACCTGGTCGTTGCGCGTGAAGGCGAGCGCCGGGTCCTGCGCCAGCAGCTTCACGTACAGGTCGATGTGGTTCGCCATCTGCGTGGTGCGGTGGGCGCTGTCGGTGAAGCCCGCCTTGCGCCCCCACCGCTCCCGGAGGCTGTTGACGATCCACTCGCGCTCCGCCTCACCCAGCTCCGGCTCGCGCGGTGTGCGCGGCCCCGAGAGCAGCAGGTGCAGCTTCAGCCGGTCGAAGTAGAGCGCGTACGAGCTCGCCGTGGGGCGCTCCTCCCGGTCGCGCGCCTTCTCCACCCAGGCCCTCGCGTCCTTGAGGTCCCCCGTGAGCACCGGGTCCACCAGCACGCGGCGCACGGTGGCGCCGTAGAACGCGCCGAGCGGCCCCAGCAGGTCGTCGCCCCGGTACATGCCGAAGCGCATCCCCGTGGGCGGGCCGTCCTCCCTCCACTGGAGCAGCTGCTCGAGCTGCTGCCGCATGGGCATCATCGCGTCGACCATCTTCCCGGCGCCGCCCTCCTTGTTGGCCTCCTCCAGCTTGAGCGCCTGCGCCATCACCCGCGTCGTCTGGATGAACTTGCGGTTCTCGAAGAAGGAGATGGCCGGGAAGAGCAGGATGAGCAGCGCGACGGCGAGGCAGCCTCCGGCGTAGGCCAGCTGCATGCGCTTCTGGCGCTGCACCTCCGCGGAGCTGCGCATCGCCAGGTTCTGGTCCGGGAACACCACGTCCGCGAACATGTCCCGCAGGAAGTAGGAGCGGGACTCCACCGCGGGGCGGCTGCCCGAGGGCGTGGTGGTGCGGCGGATGCCGAAGGCCTCCGCCATCTTGTTCATCACCCGGTCGATGGGGCTGCCTTCCTGCGTGCCGCTGGTGAAGTACACCCCGCGCATCACCGGCGTGTCCGCGTAGACGTTCTCCGCGAACAGCGCCTGCACGAACTCGATGAGGTTGCCGCGCAGCCCCTCGAACTGCTGCGGGAAGCGGAAGATGCGCTCGCGCGTCTCCGGGTGCCGCTCCGAGCCCAGGCGCACGATGGAGCGCTGCTCCACCACCTCCGCCAGCTCGTCGAAGCGCGCGGCGAACGTCTCGCCAATCGCCTCGCGCGCATCCTCGGGCCGCAGCGTGAAGCCCCAGATCTGCCCGCGCTCCGCCTTCGCCAGGTCCCCGAAGAGGTCCACGAAGCCCGCGAGCAGGTCGCACTTGGTGAACATCACGTAGACGGGGACGATCATCTTCAACCGCTCCATCACCTCGTCCACGCGCTCGCGGATGGTCTGCGCGAGCTGCACCGTCTGCTCCTCGTCGATGCCGATGAGCTCCCCCACGCTCACCGCCACCACCAGCCCGTTGACGGGCTTGCGCGGGCGGTTGCGCTTGAGCATGTCGAGGAAGCTCAGCCACTCCTCGCGGTCATCGTCCTCCGTGGTGTAGCGGCCGGCCGTGTCGAGGATGACGCCCTCGTTGGTGAGCCACCACTCGCAGTTGCGCGTGCCGCCCACGCCCTTCACGCCGCCGCCGCGCGCCGACAGGTAGGGGAACTGGATGCCCGAGTTGCGCAGCGCCGTGCTCTTCCCGGAGCCCGGCGGGCCGATGATCATGTACCAGGGCAGCACCGACAGCGCGTCCTTGCCCTGCCGCGCTCGCGCCAGCTTCGAGGACTTGAGCGACTGGAGCGCCTTGGAGAACTCGGCCTGCATGGCCTGGATCTCCTCCTGCTGATCCGGCCGCACGTTCTGCAGCTGGGCGTCCGCCTGCACGCCCAGCTCCCGCTCGATGTCGCGCGCGGCCTTGGACGCCAGGTGGCGCTGGTACAGGTACGCGCCGATGACGATGGCCACCAGCAGCACGGTGGGGACGATGGCGCCCCACAGCGGCAGGCTGAAGAGGATGACGACGGTCCACACCATGACGATGAAGACCGCGATGAACAAGGTGAGCAGCAGCATCGCGAGCGTCCTAGGGCTGCTGGGGAGAGGAGGCCGCGACCTCCTCGACGAGGGAGGACACGCTGCTGGACAGGCCGATGCGCAGGCCGGTGTAGACCAGCAGCGCGAAGACCACCGCGGCGGCGGAGATGGCCAACAGGGGCAGCGTGCGCTTGGCGCTCACCGCGCTGTCGGGCGGACGGTCTCCATGGGGGGAGAGCGTCTCCGTGTCGAACCTGTGCGTGCGGGCCAGCTCCCGCTGGAGCGTCTCGGTGAGCTGCATCAGCTCCAGCTCTCCGCCCCGCACCCGGAAGCGGCCCTTGAAGCCGAAGATGAGGCACAGGTAGTAGACGCGGAGGATTTCGGTGCGCTGCGAGTCCTTGCGCACCTCCTCCAGCCGCGTGAAGAACCCGTCACCGGCGCGGTTCTCCCGGAAGTAGTGGAACTGGAGCAGGTTCGCCAGCCAGTACTCCCGGAAGGTGTCGGCGCGCGCCAGGGCCAGCTCGTCGGCGAGCGCGACGATGGGGTAGGCAATCTCCTGCGCGTCCTGCTGGTTGAAGCCCAGCTCTCCGGCGCGCTTGAGCAGCCGGTCGAAGAACGTGCGCAGCTGCCGGTGCACGAGCTCCGCCGAGGGGAGCGCATGGTCCCCGAACTGCCGCAGCTGCAGCAGTGCCCCGAAGCACTCCTGCGTGATGGAATTGATCCGGTCCATCCTGTCGATGCCTCCACCCCATGTCGACAGGGAGCCTCACCGCGAACCGCCGCTCGCCGGTGATTGGACGGCCCCCCGCACGACCTTGTTTCAACGACTGACGGCGTTCTTCTTCGCCGGAGGCCCCCCGCTCCCTCCCTTGGGGACCGCGAGCAGCTCCAGCTTCGTCTTCGACGGCTCGAACGGACGCGGCAGGTACACGGCCACGTTCTGCTCGCTCATCACGTTCTTCCAGTAGGGGTCGCCGCTCTCGAGCGAGAAGTACACGACGCCCGGCTTCACCGGCACCTCGGCGGGCGGGCGGAAGGTGACCTCCACCGGCACCCCCGGAGCGGCGGCCTTGATGATGTCGCGTATCTCCGCGAAGTTGGCGATCTTCGACAGCACCGGCAGGCTCTTGGCGACGTCCGCCTCGGGCAGGTCGCTGCGCACCGCGAGGATGAACTGCGAGCACTTCAGGAAGCGCTCGTCCTCGATGCGCCCCAGGTGCATGCCGTCCTTGCGCGGCTCCAGCGACACGGTGATGCACTGCTCGATGGCGACCACGTCCAGCAGCTTCTGGAGCACCTGGAACAGGCCCTCGAAGGTGGCGCGCAGGTTCGTGTACTGGAACTTGGGCAGGTCGCCCGGGTCCGCCTCCGCGGAGAACGTGGAGAGCTGGCCCGCCGCCTGGCACAGCAGCAGGTACACCATCTGCGGGTTGAGGTCCGCGACCTCCACCACGTGCGCCACCTGGGGGATGAGCCCGTTGAGCGCGCTCAGCTGCAGGTACTTCGTCACGTCCCCGGCGGTGAACTCGAGCGCGGTGGCGTCGCGGTGCCGGCGCCCGTCGGCGAGCTCGCGCTGCTTGCCCTGCATCGCCTTGAGGATGCTGCGCATGCGCTCCAGGATGAAGGGCGAGGCGGACACGCGCAGACACGGGGGGATGTAGTTGCTCGCGAGCGCCACGCCGCCCGTCTTGTCGCGCACCAGCTCCGCGATCTTGATGACGTCGTAGTCCTCGCGCGGCTCGGTGCCGAAGAGCAGCCGGAGGTTTCGCTGCGCGAAGGCCACCGGCACCACGGACTCGGCCGCCGCCAGGTCCGGCACCGTGCGGTTGACCAGGGAGAAGCGCGGCGACGTGGTGGACTCGTCCGGCGCGCCGTAGCTGGCGATGCCCTCCCGCTCGCGCGCCACGCCCAGGTACACGTCCAGCGAGCGCTTGTTGGCGCTGAAGTGCTCCTCGATGGGCCGCGTCTGGGGCGCCTCGGGCTGGCCGCGCTCGAAGGACAGCGGCAGGCCGTCCGGGAGGATGCCGGAGAAGCGCAGCAGCTGGAGCTGGCCGGCCAAGAGGGCCTTCTCGTCCACCTCCTGCTCCACCACGCCCCAGTCGTACGGGGTCAGCGCGCCGAGCCGGGCCGCCAGCAGGCCCTCGTGGTAGAGGTCCGACTGCTGCAGGTGCTGGGGATTCATGAACATCCCCTCGGACCAGACGACCCGCTGCGGCGTCTTCATCTGCGGACCTCGCCGGCCCGGGCCTCGACGCGGTAGTCCTCGACGAGGAAGCGCAGCGACGTCTCGCGCGGCGCGCCGGGGCGACAGTCCTCCGGCTTCACCGCGGGCAGCCGCTCCACGTCGCGCCACACCACGCCCGCGGGACGGCGGAACACGCCCACCACGGCGAGGTACTCCGCCTTGGGCGTGCGGTTCACCTCGCGCGACAGGCGCTGGCCCGGCTCCAGGGTGAGCTCGTCGACGGCGAGCAGGTCCTCCTCCAGCACCTCCTTCGGTCGCTGCCAGAGGTCCTGGAACTCCGCGGCCTCGAAGCGGCGCGAGTCCTTGAGCTGGTACACCTGGATGTTCGTCGGCAGCGAGCGGCCCTGGTCATCCGGGTTCAGTCGCGTGCCCGCCTCCAGCTGGATGAGGAATGGGGGCGGCTGCTCACACGCCGCCGGGGGCGGCGGGTTGTGCGCACAAGCACCCGCGAGCAGCGCCCAGAGCAAGGTCACTCCCGGGAACCCCCCGACGCAAACCCGCGCCCGTGGGCCGAAGCCCCCCCCACTAACCGGCATGGCATCCTCTCTGAAAGTCGCTGCGCGCCAGCAGAATCGCTCACAACGTGCCACAGCCACCCCTTTCAGTTCAAGACAGGGCACATCCAGCGTCCGGGATGTCATTGACGCACGACGACGCGACATTTTCGCGGGAATTATCCCTCGCCACTGTTCACGGAAAGTACGAAGGCTCACGCTTCACCAGGGGTCCGTCAGTGCTTCGAGCGCTCCTCTAGAGAGGGTCGCCGCCAGCCTCCACGGGTCCTCTGGGAGTGCCGGTCGGGGACTTGAGACCGAAGACTTCACACCGTCCGCGTTCAACCCCCCCAGGGAGGTGTTGCCGCCAGGGATGAGGGCGTCCGCGCCACCTGGAGTTGCATCTGGGCAAGGATGTCCTTGAGACTGACATCCTGATCGACCAGGGGGAGACAGCATGGAGGTGCGTGCCCATATCGACCATGCGAGCCTTCCCGCGGAAGCCATCGTGTTGCGGGCCACGGCCCGCGAGGGATTGTCCGAGCTCTTCGACGTGGAGCTCGAGTTCGCCTGTGATGATCCGGATCTGGACCTGACGGCCCTCATCGGGACGGCGGGGACGCTGCGGCTCTCCCCCACCTTCTCGGAGGGCAGCTTCGAGGAGCGCTGCTTCCACGGCGTCGTGGAGGAGGCGGAGTACCGCTCCAGGCTCGCGACCCACGGCTTCGTCTACCGGCTGCGCCTGCGGCCCCGGCTGCACGGCCTGCGCTACCGCAGCCGCAGCCAGATATTCCAGGACATGACGGCGGTGGAGATCATCCAGGCCGTCCTGGAGAAGGCGGGCCTGCCGGCGGACTCCACCGAGTGGCACCTGTCCCGCGATTACATGAAGCGGGAGTACTGCACCCAGTGGAAGGAGAGCGACCTGGACTTCGTGCTCCGGCTGCTGGAGGACGAGGGCATCTTCTTCTGGTTCGAGCACCTGCCCACCGAGCACGTGCTGAAGCTCGCGGACGCCCCTTCCGCCCACGAGCCCATCCTGGGGACACCCGCGCTCGGCTTCACGCGCGACTCGCTCCTCCACGCGGAGGACGAGCGCGTGGCGGAGCTCACCTTCACCTCGCGACTGGTGCACGGCCTGTACACCACGCGGGACTGGAACTGGCGCAGCCCCAGCGAGCCACTGGAGGCCGAGGAGCGCTCCAGCGAAGCGGACTTCCCGCGCTACGAATACCCGGGCTCCTTCTCCAGCCCCTCGGATGGCGTCCGCCGCGCGCGCAACCGCCTGAGCGGGCTGGTGCAGGAGCGGATGGTCCTGGAGGCGCGCAGCAACAGCTTCCGGCTCCAGCCCGGGCGCCTGTTCTCCCTGCTCGACGCCCTGCCCTCCTTCCTCTGCCAGGAGTACCTGCTCCTGCAGGTCACCCACGACTACGCGCTGGTCCAGGCGGACGACGGGGAGTCCACCCGCTTCGGCACCCGCGTGCGGGCCATCCCCTCGGCGGGCGCCGACTTCCGGCCCCCGCGGCGCACCCCGCGCCCGCGCGTGTGGGGCAAGGAGAGCGCGGTCGTCACGGGCCCGCCGGGTGAGGAGATCCACGTCGACGAGTTCGGGCGCATCAAGGTCCACTTCTATTGGGATCGCGAGGGCAAGGTGGACGACACCGCCTCGTGCTGGATGCGCGTGCAGCAGCAGAACACCAGCGGCAGCATGCTCCTGCCGCGCGTGGGCTGGGAGATGGAGGTGGGCTTCCTGGATGGAGACCCGGACCGCCCCGTCGTCCTGCAGAAGCTCTACAACCAGGAGACGATGCCGCCGTACGCGCTCCCGGACGAGCGGACCCAGTCCACGCTCCAGTCGGCCACCTCGCCCGGCGGCGGGAGCACGAACGAGGTGCGCATCCAGGACGGCAACGGGGGCATGGAGTTCTTCATCCACTCCTCCAAGGACTTCAAGCTCGTCACCGGGCACGACCTCTCCGAGGACATCGTCAACAACGCGCGGGAGGAGGTGGGCGACCAGTCCACCTCGCTGGTGGGAGGCGACGAGTCGGTGGACATCGGCGCCAACCAGGGGCTCAGCGTGACGAGCAACGCGGTGCTGGAGACGACGGGCTCCAAGGTGGTCCAGGTGGGCGCGGTGGACGACTGGGGCGTCACCGGCAACTTCTCCCAGACGGTGGACGGCCAGCGCAGCGACACCATCGGCGGACCGATGAACGTCCTGGCCAACCACGTGCTGGAGACCTTCAACGCGGACTGCTCGCGCACCGTGGGCGCGGCGTTCTCCATCAACGCGGCGACGGCCATCGTCGAGACGGTGGGCGGCGGGAAGACGGAGACGGTGGGCGGCGCCAAGGTGGAGGTGCTCAAGGGCGCCAAGTCCGAGGACGTGGGCGCGGCGAAGGTGCTCACCACGGGCCTGGCGGACTTCAAGACGGGCGAGGACCTCATCCTGGAGGCCATGGGCGCGGTGGCCGTCACCTCCGCGGGGCCCATCTCCGAGAAGGTGGGCAAGGACTTCGCGATGTCCGCCAAGACGGTGACCCTCACCGCGCCAGGCGGCGCGAAGCTCAAGGGCGGGGGCAAGGTGTTCGAGCTGTCGGGCTCGACGCTGACGGTGGACGCGGAGGGCCTCAAGGGCGGCGCCAAGGTGCAGCTCAAGGGGAAGATTCACTTCAAGAAGTAGGGGGCGCTCATCATGGGGATGCGTCGACTGAGCCTGGAGCTGTCCCTGGAGGGGTTCGACCCCACCAGCTTCCGCGTCCTGCGGATGGAGGCCACGGAAGGGCTGAGCGAGGGCTGCCGGGTCCAGGTGGAGGCGGAGACGCCGGAGCAGGTGGACCTGGACGCGCTGCCGGGCACGCCCGCGGCCCTGTGGCTGCGCTTCCACGACGGCTCGGAGGACCGCCCCTTCCACGGCGTGGTGACCGAGGCGCACCTGGAGGCCACGCAGAGCCATGCCTTCCGGCTGGTGGTCGTCATCTGCGCGCCGGTGGAGCTGCTCAAGCTGGGCCGCACCTCGCGCATCTTCCAGGAGCAGAGCGTCCAGGAGGTCGTCTCCAGCGTCCTCGACGACGCGGGCCTGGGGGACACGTCCAGCTGGGATTTGACGGAGCCGCCCCCCACGCGCGTCAACGTGGTCCAGTACAACGAGAGCGACTTCGCCTTCATGTCGCGGCTGCTCCACTCGGAGGGCATCGGCTTCGCGGTGCACCACGAGGCGGACGGCGCGCGGCTGCTCTTCTTCGACGACAGCACCCGGCTGGAGCCCATCCGGGGGCAGAGCCTGCTGGTGGATCGGGACAGCAGCCAGCTCGACGACGACGTCATCATCGACCTGCGTGATGGCCGGAGCATGGCCTCCGACCAGGTGTTCCTGCGCGACTACGACTTCAAGCGGCCCGCGGTCGACCTGTCCGCGACCCACAGCGCCGAGTCCACCACGGGGCGCGAGGTCTACGAGCATCCCGGTGACTTCGTGGAGGCGGCGGCGGGCCGCACGCGCGCCAGGCGCCTGATGGAGCGGCTGCGACTGGGGACGCGCACGCTCCAGGGCCAGAGCACCTGCCCGAGGCTGGAGCCCGGCAGGACGTTCAGCGTGACGGGGCACGGCCGGACGGAGGCCAACGCGGACCTGCTCATCACCCGCGTGGTGCACCACGCCTCCAGTGAGCACGACACGCAGCGGCCCGGCTTCTACTCGAACGAGGTCTGGGCCATCCCGCACACCGTGCCCTACCGGCCGGTGACGGCGCCGCCCAAGCCGCTCATCGGGGGCACGCAGCTCGCGTTCGTCACCGGGCCCTCGGGCGAGGAGATCCACACGGAGGCCTTCGGCCGGGTGAAGGTGCGCTTTCCATGGGACCGCTCCGGCCTGAAGGATGACCGCAGCTCCACGTGGCTGCGCGTGGGCCAGCTTCCGCTCAGCGGCTCGCTCATCATCCCCCGCGTGGAGTTCGAGCTCCTGGTGGACTTCGAGCTGGGGGACTTCGACCGGCCCTTCGTCGCGGGCCACCTCTACAACGCCGAGCACACGCCTCCGTACGCGCTGCCGGACGGCGCCACGCGCAGCTCCATCCAGAGCGCGACCACGGGCGGCGGACCGGGCGCCAACGAGCTGCGCTTCGAGGACGCGGCGGGCGCCGAGGAGATCTTCATCAACGCGTCCAAGGACTACACGCTGCTGGTGGACAACGACGCGGAGATGACGGTCGCCAACGATGAGCGCTGCTCGGTGGGCGTGGACAACACGGTGAGCGTGGGAGGCAACCACTACGCCAACGTCACCGGCAACCGGACGCTCAGCGTGGGCGCCAACCAGGACATCAACGTGGGGGGTGACTACACGGATGGCGTCGGCGGGGACTTGAGCGTGAGCGTCGGCGGCGCGCGCATGGTGAAGGTGGGCGGGGACATGGCCGAGAGCATCCAGGGCACCCTGGACCGGAAGGTGGCGGCGATGCAGGTGGTGACGGCGCTCGTCGCCTACACGCGCAAGGTGGTGGGGGCCTCCTCGACGAAGGTCGGCGCGGCCTGGATGGAGCTGGCGGGGAAGAGCCGGCTCGTGTCGGTGTCGACGAACTTCACGGAGACCATCGGCGCGCTGAAGTTCACCAAGGCCAAGCAGATGTCCGTCTCCTGCGGCGCGGGCTACGTGATGAACGCGGGCGTGGAGAAGGTGAAGTGCGGCGGCAGCAGGACCGACACGGCCAAGGGCCTGGTGGCCATCACCGCGGGCGGAGGCATGAAGGTAAAGGCCACCAACGTCACCTTCTCCGCCCAGAACAAGCTGGTCCTCCGGGGCGGCGCCTGCACGGTGGAGCTGCTGGCCAGCGGGCAGATCAACATCAAGGCCCCCACCGTCGTCATCAAGAACAACAAGGTGCTCAACCAGCTGCTGCACAAGAGCGCCTGAGGCTTTATGAGCGACTTGCCCTCGGCAGTGTCCGTCACCGCCAGCATCCCCGGTCAGCGGGGGGACCTGGTCGTCCACGCCCTGCGTGGCGAAGAAGAGGTGTCACGGCGGTTCGTGTTCGAGCTCGACCTGTCGGCGACGGAGCTGGCGCCGGAGGAGGCGCGCGGCGGGTTCGCCCACGTGGTGCTGGAGGACGCCTTCGGGCAGGTGCGCGAGGTGTCGGGGGTGGTGGACCGGGTCGACGTCGTCGCCACGGATGACCCGGCGCAGCTCGTGCGCTACCGGCTCACGCTCGTCCCGCAGCCCTGGCTCGTCGCGTACCGGTACGGCTTCCGCATCTTCCAGGAGCTGTCCGTCCCGGACATCGTGAAGGCCGTCTTCAAGGACGCGGGGCTCGAGGACAAGCTGTTCCGCTGGTCGCTGGAGGGCGCGTATCCCCGGCGTGAGTACTGCGTGCAGTACGACGAGTCCGAGTGGGACTTCGTGTGCCGGCTGCTCGAGGAGGAGGGCATCTGGTTCGCGTTCGAGCACAGCGCGGACGGGCATGTGATGGTGCTCTCGGACGCGAGCGAGTCCGCCGAGGTGATGGAGCCGGACGCCCTGCCCTTCCGCTACGACGCCTCGCTCGGAGGCGACGCGGTGGCGGTGTGGGACTGGCGCAGCGGCGTGCGCGCCAGCGTCTCCAAGGTCAGCCTGGACGACTACGACATGCTGCACCCCTCCAAGAAGCTGGCGGCGGACCAGCTCGCCGAGGACTCCGTGCAGGCGGAGTGGTACGAGTACCCGGGACGGTACACACAGCCCGCGGACGGCAAGCGGCTGGCGAAACGTCGCCTGGAGGAGCTCCGGGGACGGCGGAAGTCCGCGCGGGCCCGCACCAACGCGATGACGCTGGCTCCGGGCCGGCGCGTGTCGCTGGTGGGCCACCCCTTCGCGGATGGCGAGTACTTCATCACCGCGTCCCGGCTGCACCTGCGCTTCCACGGCCAGCAGGAGCCCGGTCCGCTCGTGGACACCGGCGCGGCGCACTGCGAGGTGGACTTCGACGTGGTGCCCTCCGCGCAGGTGTTCCGTCCCCGACGTGAGACGCCTCGGCCGCGGATCCAGGGTCTCCAGACGGCGCGAGTCACGGGGCCCTCGGGGCAGGAGCTGCACTGCGACGAGCACGGCCGCGTGAAGGTGCAGTTCCACTGGGACCGTGACGGCATGCTGGACGACAAGTCGTCCTGCTGGGTCCGCGTCACGCAGGCGCACACCACGGGCTCCGTGATGATTCCCCGCATCGGCTGGGAGGTGCTCATCGAGTTCGTGGAGGGAGACCCGGACAGGCCCGTGTGCCTGGGGCGCCTCTACAACCCGCTGAACCCGCCGGACTACAGCCTGCCCGCGCAGAAGACGGTGTCCGGGCACCGCTCCAATTCGTCGCCCGGCGCGGGGGGCTCGAACGAGGTCAGCTTCGACGACTCGGCGGACAGCCAGCGCGTCTACGTCAATGGCGCCTACGACATCAACATCAAGGCCGCCAACGACAAGAGCGCCAAGGTCGCGGTGAACCAGAAGCGCACCATCGGCACGAATCGGGAGATGTCCGTCGGCGCCAACGAGAAGATGGCGGTGAAGGGAATTCACAACGCCTCGGTGGGCAAGGACCACAAGGTCACCGTGGGCGCCAACCGCGCGGTCAAGGTCAGCGGCATCATCGGCGAGGAGATCACCGGCGCCGTCACGCTGAAGGTCGGCGGGCTGGAGAACATGCAGGTCGGCGACCCGGCGGAAGGGCTGCTCGAGAGCATCGAGACACTGGCCCTCGAAGGGGCGATCGCCCTCGCGGGCAAGGCGGCGAGCCGCGCCGAAGCCGCCCTGCTCGGGCCCTTGATGCCGGGTCTGAACGCCGCCCGGGAAGCGCTGGGCACCGCCGCGGAGCTGGCCGGCCCGGCAGCGGCCCTCCTCGGGGGCGACAACACCGCCGTGGCCGTCTTCGGCTCGGAGGTGGGCCAGCTCGCCGAGGATGGGAACCTGTCCCTCTCGACCGTCATGGCATCCGGCATGGCGCAAGCCGTGTCGAGCGGCGCGCTGACGCGAGGGGGCGCATCACCCCAGGGCGGAGGCGCGTCTCCGCGCGGTGGTGGCGCTGGGGGACAAGGCTTCGGG
>NZ_SRLW01000095.1:0-31870 GCF_006518215.1 Myxococcus sp. AB025B | reverse complement strand
GGATGGGGAACTGCCGCGTGGGTGAAGTCTTGTGGCGGGACGGGACCTCCGGGGCCGCGTCTGTCGTTGACCTGTATCAATCCTGGGGAGTGGTGTCCGACCCGGCGCGGCTGTCTTTGATGTTTCCTGGCCTGGGGTGGATAGTCCCGCCGCCGTGTGACGTGACACGGCTTGCTGGGTCCGACATCTCATCCTGGAGAATCCGATGAAGCGCATCTCGAAGGTGTTGTTCGCGGCGTTGGCGCTGGCCCCCCTGTCGGCGTTGGCGCTGCCGCAGGACTGTGACGTCCGCTGCGTGTCCAGCACGCCGTGTCGGATCGTCTGCGCCATTCCGTGGAGCATGCAGGTGGTGACGTGCGGCGTCTGGGTGGCGGACTACGACCCGGGCGCGGCGTGCGCGCCGGGCCTGACGGCGGAGACCCCCGAGGAGGCGCAGCTGTTCTCGTCCGAGGAGGCCGACGAGGTGGATGCGTCCTGGGAGTGCTCCGAGCAGGACGCCGCCGAGCAGTGAGTCCCGTCCTCCTGGGACGGTTGGTGATGGGTTCAACTCGACGTTTCCGTCTGGAGATTCCAATGAAGCGCAGCTCGAAGACGTTGCTCGTGGGGTTCACGGCGTGCGTGCTGTCCCCCCTGTCCGCGCTGGCGCTGCCGCCGGACTGTGATGTCATCTGCGAGGAGTTCGAGGCGTGTGACACCACGTGCGCCGTGCCCTGGACCACGCGCATCATCAACTGCGGGAGGTGGGCGACCGAGTACCACTCCGGGACGACGTGCACGCCCTATCTGACGGCCGAGGGCGGCGAGGAGGAGGCGCTGATGTCCTCCGAGGAGGTCGACGCGTCCTGGGAGCGCTCCGAGCAGGGCGGCTCCCAGGAGTAGCGCTGTCGTCCGGGGCCACGAAGCAGCCCCGTGAGGTGGTGCGCCAGGGCGGCGACTGTCTCCCTGGCGCACGCCTCTGCGCATCAGAAGACGAAGACGCTCTTGGGCGCGAACTCGAGCGGGCTCAGCCACTCGCCCGGCAGGAGCGTCACCGGATAGCCCGAGCAGTCTTCGTTGGGGAACAGGTATGCGTTCTGGGTGCCCCGGTTGATGGCGGACTCGGCGCGGCCCTCCCAGCCGTGCTCGGGCAGTCCCACGCAGGTGGACGTGCCCGGAGGCCAGGCCCGGACGTTCCACACCGCGCCGGTGTAGTCCTCTCCATCGAACAGGCAGAGCACGTCCGAGAAGGGACAGGGATTGGTGTCATCGGCCGACGCCTCGGCCGGGGACAGGAGCAGCGAGCCCGTCGCAAGCCCCGCCACCGTGAGAACGGCGCCGAGGCTCCGGGAGCCCGCGCGCGTGAGACGACGGAAATCGAGCCAGTTCATACAGGTGTCTCCTCTGCCCGCCATGGGCGTTTGCCGCGGGCGCATGGTGACATGGCGTTGCCTGGGGCAAGGCCCGACCTGCGCGTCTGCGATTGGGTCCATCCGCTGGTGGACTTCCCGTGGCCCGTCGGTTTGGATTGATTCCGTGCCTCTGTAAATGGCACGCCCACCTCGAACGCTGACCGGGAGAAGACGATGGCGAAGAAGGCGACCGCCGTTGCATGGCTTTGCTGCGCGTGGATGTCTGGCTGTGGAGATGTCGGGCCGGTGCTCACGGACGAGACGCGGGAGACCGTGGAGAACCTGGTGGCGGCGGGGTTCCGGGCCGACGACATCCAGGTGGTCGACGGCGTGGTCCAGGTGGGAGGCGACGCGGTGGTGGGCCTCCAGGCCTCGCGGGAGATGCTCGACACGGGAGGCTCGAAGGCGGAGCACTACCGCACCACGAATCTGGTCTCCAGCGCGGTGACGAAGATCACGGTCCAGCTCCCGTCACCCGTCGCGTCGACGATTGCGGCGGGCCTCGCGGAGGCCGTCGCCAACTACAATGCGCTGGGGCTGCGCCTCACGTTCTACACCGCCAATCCGTGCCTCGCCGACCCCTCGGCGTGTCCGCCCGGCAGCCACGCCACCATCAACGTGGTCGTCAACTCCACGCTCCCGAGTGGCCCGAGCGGGGCGAGCGGCTATCCCTCCGGCGGGTTGCCTTATCCGACCATCTGGATCGGCACGGGCCTGTCCACGTATCCGCTGGACGTCATCGAGCACGTCCTCACGCATGAGCTTGGCCACACGATTGGCTTTCGCCACACGGACTTCTTCAACACCGCCATCAGTTGCGGCGGCACGCCCGTGCGCGAGGGCGCGAACCCGGGAGGCGCCATCCTCATCCCCGGGACACCCTCCAGCGCGACGCCGGGCGGCTCCATCATGAACACCTGCGTGCCCTTGAGCACGAACGGGGAGTTTACCTCGACGGACATCGCGGCGCTGAACTTCATGTACTGACTCAGGGCTCTCGGAAGCGAGAGGCACTCCGGCCGCACCCGTCGTCGGTGGGGCCCGGAGTGCCGTGGGCGTCAGAAGCTGCGACCGAGGCCGAGCACCGCGGCGTCGTTGACCCGACCCACCGTGGGCGTCAGCCCCAGCGGGAGCCGGAGCTGCGGACCGCGCGAGGACGCGAGCTGCGCCTTCCGGGTCGGGCGGGGACCGCCGCGCTGGGCCTGCCGGCAGGATGCCTTGTCGACGCAGCCGCCGTAACCCTCGTCGTCCTCGTACTCATCCAGGTCCGCGAGCAGCTCCAGGTAGCCCAGGCCGAGCGTCGCGCCGACCACGATTCCACCCAGGATGGCCTTGCCGCAGTCCCCGTCGCCCACCGCGCCGGACGCGCAGACCGCGATTCCGGCGACGAGCCCTCCGCCCGTGAGAATCAGCGGGACGAGCCAGACATGCGTGGGGATGAACTCGTCGTCCTCGTACGTGTCGGCCTGCAGGGCCCGCAGGCGGTTGCCCTCCGCCATGACACCCCTCGCGGAAGGCGAAGACATCAGCCGCAGGGCCCTGGACTGGTGGCGCGGCGAGAAGTCGAACGGGCGGGGCGCGGCGTGGGCGGTGCCTGGCGTGAACAGCCAGAGGCACAGCCCGGCGAGGGCGAGGACATGCTTCGTCATATTGGGGAGTCCGGGAATGGCGCTGACCGGCCGTCGCGCCGGCAAAACGTGCGGTACTCGACGCAAGCCGCGTCGATGTATTCACACTGCGTCGCGCCCAGGCGCGCACCCCGGGATGGGGCGCGCCGGACTCCCCGGTGTGGCTACGTGCGGCGGGCCTGCGCGGACTGGCGCGCGGCCTGGAGCGTGTTGGCCAGGAGCATGGTGATGGTCATGGGGCCCACGCCGCCGGGGACGGGGGTGATGGCCTCGGCGACCTGGCTGACGCCGTCGAAGTCCACGTCGCCCACCATGCGGAAGCCGCGCGCGGAGCCGGGGTCCTCGACGCGGTTCTGTCCCACGTCGATGACCACGACGCCGGGCTTCACCATGTCGCGGGTGATGAGGTTCTGCTTGCCCACCGCGACGATGAGGATGTCCGCCTGGCGGGTGAAGGAGGCCAGGTCCGGGGTGTGCCGGTGGGTGATGGTGACGGTGGCGTCGGGGCCGGGGGCCATGAGCAGCGAGGCCAGCGGCTTGCTGACGATGAGGCTCCTGCCCACGATGACCACGTGCCGGCCCCGGGTGGGGACGTTCTCCCGGCGCAGCATCTCGAGGATGCCCGCGGGGGTGCACGGGATGAAGGCGCGGGGGTCTCCCACGAAGGCCAGGCCCGCGTTGCGCGGGTGGAAGCCGTCCACGTCCTTGTCCGGGTCGATGTGCTCCAGGACGGCCTTGTAGGGAAGGTGCGCAGGGAGGGGGAGCTGGACGAGGATGCCGTGGACGGCGGGGTCCTGGTTGAGCCGGTCGATGACGGCGAAGAGCTCCTCCCGGGAGACGTCCTCGGGCAGGTTGAGCGTCTGCCCGCGCATGCCGAGCGCCTCGCACGCGCGCGTCTTGCTCGCCACGTAGGCCTGGCTGGCGGGGTTGTTGCCCACCAACACCACGGAGAGCCCCGGAGTGACGCCCTGGGCCTGGAGCTCGGCGACCTGCTGGGCCATCTCCGCCCGCATCACCCGGCTGATCTCGGTTCCATCGATGTTCCGCGCCATGGAGCGCTCCATACGCCAGTTTCCCGCCCGCGCCGCGCCCTTTCTGGGAGGGGCGACGCCTGGTCGACGGCTCGGGGCGACGGTCCGCCGCACCCAGGACACACCCGGAGCGAGAGGGCCCGCGGTCCCGGACTCAGCGAGGGAGCGTGCTGGCTCGCCACCAGGGTGACGTGGAGGACCAGGTCGACGCCGCATCGCGTGCGCGTCTCCTCCGCCGATGCGTGGAGCCGGGATGCCGGTCGGGGATGCGGCGTGTCGCGTCTTCGCGCGGCGGGCGCGCAATGCCTGACCGTCGGGCGCCAGGTGCGTCGGTTGGAGACAGGGTCGGGTGGTTGTGTCTTGGTTGTGACGAGTGGTGTTACAGCGGATGTCTGACAGGGGTGACCCGGCTGTGGCGTGGGGAGCTACAGTTTCAAGGTGTCACCATGTATCCGGGACGTCGCTGTCAGATGTGTAGCGCCGAGTGTCACAGCTCGGAATGGGGTGTTGTGAAATGTTGATGATGTGTCTTGTTTTTGAGTCATCAATCACAGCAGAGTGCGCGCATCACCTGGAGGTCGTATGCACGCTGCTTCAACGTCTCGTGGACGCATGGGGATGTCTCGTCTTGGCTCGCTGATGGCCGTCGCCGCGGTGGCGCTCGTCCTGGGGGCGCCGGTGCGCGCCGAGGCCCAGTGTACGAGCTGGCCCACCAACACCACCGTCACGCCAGGGACGTCGTACGCGGACACCATCAACGTCTCGGGGCTGGCCTACGGGACGTACATCATCACGGCGTCGTTCTCGGGCAGCGCGGGGCTCATCAACCTGGCCTTCAGCGCGGCGCCGGGCGTGAGCTGGAGCAACGGGCAGAAGGGCTTCATCGGCTCCTCGACGACGCTCTACCTGAGCTTCATCATGGCGGCCGGCGCGCTGCCGGGTCGTTACTCGACGGTGACGATGAACGTCGCCAACACGGCGGGTCAGACGGTGTGCAGCTCGAGCTTCGTCGTGGGCGTGCCCGGGGACGCGTGCCCCGGTGACGTGAGCTGGCTGGGCAACACCATCAAGGCGGGCTTCGACAGCGCCAACTGCTACGTGGCCGCCGTCCCCGCGCAGGACGGCTCGCCGTTCATCCACGCCAACAACTATTACGTCACGCGCGGCCCGAACAACGTGTGTGAGTACGGCTGGTTCGACGGCGCCAACTGCTACCTGGGCACGCCGCCGCCCGGGAAATCCGCCTTCATCTGGGGCAACGCGTTCTACTACTCGCCCTGATGCGTGAGGACTCCCCGCGCGATGCGGTCCACCGCGCGGGGAGTCGTGTCCGTCAGCGGAACGGTCCGCTCACCTCGAAGGTGACGCCAGTGGTGCCGTCCGTGCCGCGCTGTGAGCTGAAGTACAGCCGGCGACCATCGGGACTGAAGGCGGGGCCGGTGAGCTCGGAGCCCACGTGTCCGTCGAGCTGGAGGAAGGGGGCCACGGTGCGCTCGGGCCCTGGCGTGATGAGACACAGCTGCAGGTCTCCGCCGTCCTCGGCGACGAAGAGGTCGCCCGAGCGGGACATGGTGATGTTGTCCACGCCGCGGAGGGGCGAGTCCGGGTAGAGGTCGTCGTCGTAGATGACTTCGACCTGGCCGGTGGCGGGGGTGTGGGCCCACACGCGGTTGTCGCCCTTGGTGGTGAAGTAGACGGTGCCGCTGTCGTACCAGCAGCCCTCGCCGCCATTGAAGGCGGTGGTGAGGAAGCGCTCGAGCTGGAGCGAGGCGGAGCGCGACGCGGAGACCTTCACCCAGGTGAAGCTCGCGGTGCCGTCCAGCGCGTTGCCGTGGAGCTTCGCGGCCTCCAGTCGTCCGGCGCCGAGCGAGGGCCACTGAGAGGGCGTGAAGCGGTAGAAGCGGCCCTCGGGGCGGTCCTCGGTGAGGTAGAGGCGCTGTCCCACCGGGTCCACGGCCACGGCCTCGTGGGTGAAGGCGCCGAGGGCCGAGCGGCGCTGGCCCTGGGAGGGGGAGCGTGGGTCGCATTCCCAGACATGGCCCAGGTCCCATTCCTCGCACGACAGCCAGGTGCCCCACGGGGTGGGACCTCCGGCGCAGTTGATGCTCGTGTTGGAGAGGATGCGGTAGGCGTCCACCACGTTGCCGCCGCCGTCGAAGCGGATGGAGGACACACCGCCCAGGAGGGGAATCTCGCTGTTGGAGACGTAGACCCAGCCTCCGTCACCGGTGTCGAAGCACGCGCCGCCGTCCGGCGCGAGGTGCCAGGTGTAGTTCGTCCCGGGGACGTTCTGTCCGGTCCGGGCGATGATGCGCGAGGTGAAGCCAGCGGGGAGTCTCAGGCCGTGGGCGTCCGGTGAGCCCGAGATGGCGCCATAGGGGCCGGGTCCCGGACGGGCGGGGGCGGCATAGGCCGCGCGCCAGAAGCCGGGTCCCAGGACCAGGATTCCACTGCTCATCGCGGTGAGTCGAAGGAAGTTCCTGCGCTGCATGGGCATGTCTCCAATCGCCAGGAGGGCGAAGGAGATTGAGTCGCACGGCGCGGTGCGCCCACCGCATCACGAGTCGGTGACCTTGTCGCGTGGACGACAAGGACACGCATTCGTCACCTCAATCGCAGCCTTCAGCGTCGCGGGGCGTGTGCGGTCACCTGCCTCATGCTCCAGTGGCAGGAGATGTTTCCAGCGGAATCCCGCAGGGGCTCCACGGCGGAGAGGAAGGCCTTGCGGACGCCCTCGCGGGTGGAGGGGGGGAGCTGGTCCGCGTCATAGGTCTGGGCGAGCGAGTCCCAGACATGCTCCGGGGAGCCGCCGTCCTGGACGAGGAGGTCGAAGACGTCGACGTGTTGGAAGGCGAGGCCGAAGAGTTGCTGGAGTCCCTCGGTGGAGCGGAAGCGCTTGTCGCCCAGGCTCAGCAGGGGGCGCGGCTGGGATTCGATTGCTGGCTTCATCAGCTCGCGGAACACGGCCAGCGAGCCCGTGGGGGCGAAGCCTCCGCCGACGACGCAGGACAGCTTGCCGTCGGGCTTGAGTGTGCGCCGGACCTCGGAGAGGACCTGTTCGCAGTCGTCCATCAGCATGAGGGCCAGGTGGCTGAGCACGACGTCGAGGCTGTCGTCCTCGAAGGGGAGTGACTGCGCGAGCCCCTGGTGGAGCGTGGCGGCGCCCTGGAGTCGGGCCTGGGCGTGGGCGAGCTCGTCGGCGCTCATGTCGAGGCCGAGGAGTCGGGGGCGGGGAGGCGCGCGTCGGGCGAGCAGCTCCAGCAGGTAGCCATCACCGCAGGCGAGGTCGAGCACGGTGTGTTCGCGCGAGTCCGAGGGGACTTCGGCGGCGAGCAGCGCGTAGGTCGAGTCGAAGCGGTGGTCGCCTCGCGTGACGGGCGTTCGGGAGAACCACCGCGCCGTCACGCCGGCGAGGCGACGGTGGTAGTCGAGGAGGTAGGACTCGGTCTCCGAGGGCGGCATGGGGTGGGTCATACCATGCCGCCCCTGGGGGTCAGTCGACGAGCAGGCGTTTCACGGGCGCGGGGTCGACGGCCACCATGAGCGGGCGCGCGAAGTTGCTGAAGGAGACCAGCGCCTGTCCTGGCGCGAGTCGCGTCACGCGGTTCCAGAGACTCTCATCGATGCTGCCCACGGTGCGTTGCATGCGGGAGATGACGGTGCTGTCGGTCATCTTGTGGATGATGAAGTTGTTGAGCAGGCCGAGCACCTCGTTGGGGAGGTGTTGAGGGAGCTGGGTGACGAAGACGAGTCCGAGCCAGCGCTTGCGGCCGCGCTTGGCGATGCGAGCCACCTGTTCGAAGAGGACGGGCATCTGGCTGATGCGGCTGGCGGAGAGGAACTCGTGGGCCTCCTCGATGATGATGAGCACGGGAGGGACGGCCTGGTCCTGGGCGTTGGCCTTTTCGTAGCGGACCTCCTGGGCTTCTTGGAGGCCGCGGAGGACATCCGCGATGACCAGGTTGTTGAGCTGCGGCGAGTCCGTGTCCGACAGGTCGATGACGGACACGCGGCCCGGAGCGAGCATCGAGTTGTACGCGGGGCCGGGCACCGAGCCCATGTCGAAGATGTTGAGCCGGCGCAGACGGTGGAGCTTTCCGTAGAGCGTCTTCCAGCTCACCGCGTTGCGGCTGCTCTGGGCCATGACGCGTCTCATGACCGTGCCACGGTTGGCCTTGAACTCACTCTGGAGGAAGGGTCCGGTGGGCGTCGCCTCTTCGGCCTCGTCCTCGCTCTCGGCTGTGTCAGCCGCGGACTCCTTGCGCTTGCTCTTCGAGCGGCTCTTTGTTTCGCCGCGGTTCTCGTCGCCCAGGCTGTAGATGTACGCGTTCACGACGTCCAGCAGGTGCTGGATGGTCATCTTGGGATAGCCCGTGGACATCTCGTCCACCTCGAGCGCCTGGCGCCTCTCTTCGTCCGTCTGTGGGAAGACCTCGAAGTCCTCCAGCAGTTGCTTGGTGACGTCGTAGGCCTTGAGGAAGCGCTCCTGCTGGGCATCCGACAGGCCGAGAATCTCCGCGATGGCGTAGGGCGAGAGGCTGGAGAAGTTGAGGGAGAAGCGGTGCAGGTTGCGGTGTCGAGGGTTGCGGCTGGTGCGACCGATGAGGTGATGGATGTGCAGGTCACGGACACCCTCGGCGCGCTGTCCCCGGCGCTTGAGGGCCTCGAGCATGGGCTCATGGTCGGTGGGCTCGTCCACGTGGGTGTACTCACCCTCCACGTCGAACACGATGGTGGCGATGCCCTGGGACTGAGCGCGGTGGACGAGCGTGGCCACGGTGGTGGACTTGCCGCCGCCCGTGGTCCCGATGATGCCGGTGTGCCGGGGGAGGACGGACTTGTCGCTAGGACTGATTCGAGCCTCCATCTGCTCGTAGCCGACGACGACACCCAGGCTCATGTCTCCACCGACCCCGAGCACGCGCTCGCTCTCCTCGTCCGTCAGCACGAACACGGGGCTCTGGGGGCGAGGACGGAAGCGGGGTGGCTTGAGGGTGCCTTCCACTTCTTCGCCGAGCAGCTCCACCTCGGCGCGGCCGTGGTAGTCGAACGTGTACGTGAGCTTCTTGCCGTGCGTCACGACACCGACGGCCATCGTCGAGTTGGCGGGGACCGCGTTGGGTTCGGCGAAGGGGCCCTTGACGACGACGCCCAGGTAGGCGCGGCCATCCTCACGAGACTTCACCCGCACCAGCGTCTGGGACGCGAGCAGGTGCAGGTCCGCGCGAGTGAGTAGCACGGTGAGCAGGTTGTCCTCGCTCGACGCGGTGTCGAAGTGGGTGAAGCCCGCGGCGGACTCGAGCTCCGGGTCGACTCGTGTCGCCGAGGAATCGTTTTTCAGCTCCTCGAGCGCGGCACGGGCCGAGGCGGGCGTCTCGCGGACGACGTTCTCCGACCCGTTGGGGGGCGTCGAGGGGCCCCTCGACGAGAGAGGGATCGGAGCTCCGGTGGGGGCACGCGTCGAAGCAGGGGAGGTGGCTCCCGGGGTGCGAGAGGCGCTTCCTGCGTCGGAGGAGGTTCCCGCGACAGGTGAGGGGCCTCCTGACGCGCGAGACGTGATGCCTGCGCCAGGCGGCGCTCCCATGGAGCGGGAGGCGCCCTCCGCGCTCGAGGTCAGAGGTCCAGAGGCGTTCGAGGGGCCTCCCGAGGTGCGGGACGGGCCCTCCGCCCCCGAGTGGGTTGAAGGACCGCCCGAGGCACGGGAGGCGCCGTTCAGGGCGGACGAGGTGGCTGTCGAAACAGGGGGCGATGAGCCAGGGGAGGGCGCTTTCGTGGGCGGCGGCGCCCCAGGAGGCTCGGCGCGGTCCGATGCCTGCACCGATGACGGGGCACGTCCGACGGACACAGGAGAAGGGTTGGGCCGGTGAGCCGAGCCATTCGGAGGCGGAGGGCGGCCGGCCGCGCCGTTGGGAGCCGGCTCGCGCTGCGCGCTCGGCGGTGGGGTTCTCGTGGCGCCGTGAGGCGGCGGCGTGCTGTTGCGTGGAGGCACGGCACGTGCGCCATTCACTATCTGGAGGGAGGGAGACTTCCCGTTGATGTTGCCTGCACCCTGCGGCCTCGGTTCCTTGCCATCATTGGACATCCGTGGTCCCCCCCTTAACGGCGCATCCCGCGCTCGGTCATGAACTGCAGATTGGCTCCGGCCTGGGTGTAGGCGTCCTCGACGAGCCCCAGGAAACCATCGACCCCGAAGACACCGCGGCAGGTCACCGCCGCGACATCGAGGAGCATCGGGAATCCGCGCTCGGGGCGCAGGATGCTGTCGGCCATGGCCACCCAGGCGGCCTCGTGGGCGTGGTCCTTGTGCGCGTAGAACAAGCGCGGCGCCGAGTGGTCCGACACGCGGAAGATGCCCTTGACGACGCAGGGGCTCGAGTCTCTCACGAACTTCCAGGCGCGGTGCTTGCTCCGTCCGCCGTACTCCCAGTTGCGGACGATCTGCGTGCCCTCGCGCTTGAGCGTCTCCAGGAGGGCATACTCGCCAGCGTCCAGCGCGAGTCCCATCGTGAGGAATCCCCGGTCGGTGAGGGAGTCCGAGACGTAGACGAACTTCTTGTGCTCGTGGATGAGCCGCTCGAGCACCGTGAGTGAGCGGTCCAGGAGTGACATGTAGCCCGAGCCGGAGAGCAGCTCGTGGGCGCACGGATTGCCGGAGCCCATGCGCCACTCCGCGGTGGCCTTCTCCACGAGCGCGGCGCGCTCGGCATAGGCCTGGATGCCACGGCGGGCCATGCGCGACAGGGTGTCCTGCTTCCCCTGATAGCGGTTCTGGCGCATGTCGATGAAGTCCATCGCCTCCTGGAGAGGGTTGCTGGTGTTCTGGGACGCCATCTCCTTGCGGAACAGCCGTTTGGTGAAGGCGCCCGAGGTGCCCTGGTAGCTGACGATGCCGACGCCAATCTGGGAGATGCCGATGGGCAGGCTGTCATGGGAGACGTGGGTTCCGGTCACCGCGTCGACCTTGCTGCGAAACAGCAGGCGCTCGTGGACCAGGGTCAGGTCTTCTGGAGTGACCTTGTAGACACCGGCGTCCGGGAAGGCATCGGGGCGCGTGGCCAGCCGGGGGAAGAGCTCGCTGCGGACGATGGCGCGCAGCTCGCCCTCCTTGTGGACGGCGCTGGCGATCTCCCGGCGGAACCGCTCCATGATCTTGTCGAGGTCGAGCCCCGTGGACCACCGGTCGAGGTCCAACGTCGAGGCAAGGTCCTCGCCGAACGCCGAACGGTAGTCCGCATCGCCAAACAGCTCTTCCTTCAGTTCATCCGCCTCGGGCGGCAAGTCACTCGACATGGATTACCCCTCCTCCACTCCCAGGAACTCCGCGATGGAAAAACGGGACACGCGCAGCCGCCGCCGAAGCCCATCGACGTATTCGGTGGCTTTCTCCACAGGCAGGTGGAACTGGAACCGCAAGCTGTTGATGGCATCCTCCCGAGAGAGCTGTTTCACGAGCGGCAGGACGCGCTCCACAGGCGCCAGCAGCTCGAGCGCGACCCGGTCCGCGCGGTGCTCGGCCACGACGACATCCCGGCTGGCGTAGCCCCCCGAGCCATCACGGGCCATGAGGTCCGTGCGTAGATTCAGCGGGACCTGTTCGAAGAACAGGGTCAGGGCCTCCTCGGGAGAGGGGGCCCGCTCGCCATCGAGGACCGGGAGTATCTCAGGGCCGAAGATGCTCAGGGCTCGTCTGCGGGGGAGCCACTCCTCCAGGACGAAGTGCGCGACCTCGTGGACGATGGTGAAGCGCTGCTCCGCATCCTTTCGCTGATTGTCAAAGAAGAGGATGCCGTGTCCGCGCCACCAGGCCATGAAGCCATGGAGGTCATGATCTTGTGTCGTGAACCACTGCCCCGGGCTCCGGCGAGACAGCCAGTCCTGGGCTGTCTGCGGAGTGAATCTGGGGAGGGCAACGGGCCGGATGTGGAACTGGCCGCAGAAGCAGTCGAGCAGGTCATGGACGGACGCATGACAGTCCTTCAGTGCACAGGCTTCCACCGCTTCTTGCAGCCAGCTTTCCATCACGTGTCCGTTTCTTCATCCGGGAGGTGGTCTTGGGCCGCCATCCGGATGGGGGTCGTCGACCCGGTTCGTGTGCCGTTGGAGAAGACATTGATGACGTCGACGTGGCGAATCACCTGCATGAGCATGAGGCGGTCCACGCCGAACTTCTTGGCGATGGCGGTGCACTGCTCGCTGAAGCTGTCGCCTTCGGGGCGGCGGCACAGGGACATCCAGTGGAGCGTCTCCTGGGTGCACCCCAGTTCCCCGGCCAGCGTGTCCTCGTTGATGCCCTCGATTTGTCGGTACTGCTCGAATGTGTAGGCCATTGACCAGGGCTCGCTCCGGCCGCGTCGGGCCGCTCGCTCGAGCCATTCAGGATTCGTCATCTCGGTCCTCCTTTCCGAAGCGCCTCAACCACTTCATGAGCCGGTCTCGATTCCGCTTCACCCTGCGCTTGCGGTCCTCGTCCGACATGGGGGGCAGCCCCATGGCTTGGGCGAGGACTCGAGTGGAGCCCTCTCCCTGGAGGACCAGCCCGAGGAAGACTCGGTCTCGCTCCGGCAGTCTGGCATGGTCGATTCGTCTCACGGCGAGCCTGGCTTCCACGGTGACCTCCAGGCTTTCATTCGGTGCCCGCGTGCGAAGTTCGAAAACGGTCCCGTAATCCTGCTCTCGGTGGGTGCGGGCTACCCGGGAGCGGTAGCGGTCGGTGAGCTTCTTCTTGGCGGCCTCTCGAAGGTAGGTGGACAGCCGACTCTTCTGGGGAACGTACCGTTCAGGGTGCGCCAGATAGGCGTAGATGACATCGACCACCGCGTCCCAGGCCTCTTCCTTGGTGCGGTTCAGGTCTCTGCACAAGTGTACAGTGATTGGGTCGACGAAGACTTCAAAGACCTCCGCGGTAGCCAATGACTCATCCTTCTTCAGGATGCGTTCGTGAAGCTCCTGCTCCTCCGATGGTGTTGGAAGACTCATCCCCACTCCTCGCCGGGAACACGTGCCCGCTCTCGGGTTGACATCGAACTGTGTGTCCTTTCGTTACCGGCTCGGTGAGTTCGACGGCGTGTGTCTCGTTCACGTCCGCGGAAGGTTGGTCGCGGAGCGAAGCAATGTCTGTACCTCCCGGGTGGTATGGCTCGCGGTGGACGAGACATGGGGTGGTGGGCGCAGTCGGGGTGGCGGCGCCGAAAAAGGGGATGGGGTCGGTATGACGCCGGCCTGTTTCAGGGAGGGACCCATGACGTCCATGCACTGCCGAGTCGCCACCACTCAGCGTGAGTTGGATGATGCGCTGCGGATCCGCTGGGCTGTTTTCGGAGGAGAGCTGCGGCTGCTGGGGGGCAAGCCGTCACCCACGCGGCGCGAGGTGAGCTGCTTCGACACGCTGGAGACGACGGTGCACCTGGTGGTCTATGCGGAGCGGACGCCGGTGGCGACGCTGCGGATGTTGTTGACGAATCCGGAGGTGGCTCTGGCGACGGGAGGGCGGCTCGGGGTGGAGATGGAGCAGAAGATGGACCTGTCGAGCCTGGTGGGGCCGGGGCGAGTCATCGCGGAGACGGCGCGCTTCTGCGTGCTGGAGCAGTGGCGGCACACGGAGGCGGTGGCGCACCTGCAGGCGGGCATCTACGCGGAGAGCCGGCGACGAGGCGTGACGCACTGGGTTGCAGCGGCCAACATGGATACGGACTCACATGAGGACGCGCGGTTGATTGCGTGTGTGGCGGAGCACCGGGGCTGGGTGAGCCCGCGTTGGCGGGTGAGGTCGACGGTGCCTCATGAGTCGCCTGCGATCCCCAGGAGCCCGTTCTACACGCCGGCGGAGCGCGAGCGGGCGGGGCAGGGGTTGTTGGCGGGATTGAGGATGCCCCGGGCGCCGTCGCTGTTCGCCAGGAAGATGGGCGCGCGGTTCGTGGGCCAGCCGCTGTACGACGCGAGCTTCCACCGGTTCACGCTGCCGCTCGTGGCCTCGCTCGATGAGATTCCCGCAAGCACGTTGGAGCGCTTCCGCGCGCTGGATGGTGTACTGCGACGCGCCGGTTAGCCAGGGCCGGGCGTACTCCTGGGGTGGTAGAGACATCTCAACCCCTGAGGCTCATCCTCCAGATCGATATACGACATTCGATTGGGGGAGTGAATGGCCACGAAGAAGGCTCAGCCGCGAAAGCGCGTCAGACATCTGACCGCCTTGTTGATCAAGAGCGAATTCAAGAGTCCCAGGGACTGTCTCAAGGACCCTGCCTCCGTGACTCACAGCGGTGATCAGTCGCACGGAACCGGGTAGCCGCAATGAATGAACCAGCCCTCGGCATCTCGCTGAGTAACAGCTTCAGTGGCCTGCTGGACGGCGACCTTCAGCCTGCGGACCGTGCGTGCCGCCAGCTTGCGAAGCAGGGCTTTCACCTTGCTCCAGCACAGCTCAATTGGATTGAGGTCCGGACTGTAGGGCGGCAGGTACAGCACGTCCGCCCCTGCTGCTCGGATGGCCTCCTTCACTCCCGTGGCGTGGTGCGCTCCCAGGTTGTCCATCACGACCAGGTCGCCGGGGCGTAGCATCGGCACCAGGTACTCACGGACGAAAGTGAGGAAGACTGCGCCCGAAGTGCCACCCTCCACGGTCATGAGCGCTTCGACGCCATCCAGGGTCAGGGCGCCAATCATCGTGAGCACCTTGCCCCGGTTGCGCGGAACCCGGCCCACCACTCGCTCTCCGACGGGCGCCCACGCGTGCTCACGTATCATGCTGACGTGGCTGCCGGATTCGTCGAGGAAGACGAGGCGGCCACCCTCAACCGTCTCGGTGGCCGCCAGGAACTCTTCGCGCTTTTGCTGCACGCCGGGCCGGTCTCGCTCGCTGGCTACCAGTCCCTTCTTCTTTCGAGAGTAGTCGAAGCCTCACCATCATCCGGCCCATGGTGGGTCGACTCACCGAGCGTCCCAGCTCACGGCTGACCATGACGGCCAACTCCGCGAGGGTTGCGTCCGGGTGTGCATCCACGACGCCCTTCACCCTGGGCAGTTGCTCGTCAGGCACCCGCTTGGGCATCCCGCCACCACGGGGCCGCGGCTGAAGCCCACCCGTCTCTCGATTCAGTCGCAGCAAACGATTCACTGTGGCGCGGCCGACTTGGAACTGCTCGGCCAATTCCTCGTACGTCTTGCCGGTCGTCTCCCGCACCTTGAGGATGCGGCGACGTAAGTCCTCGGAAATCGGTCGGGTCATCCCCTGAGCAGATTACGCCCGGAGGATCGGCTCAACCGAGCCCCGCTGTGAGTGGGGCTAAATCCAGAGGATGCGGTCAGTGGAGACGAGGCTTGGCGCCATCGCCCCAATCCACAGCCCAGGACGGACGTGTGCGTCAGCGTACGCCCTCGCAGTGCCCGGGCTAGCTGGGTGAGGATGTTCCCTTTAGCTTGGGCGCGCCACGGTCTTTGCCGGTCGAACATTCTCCTTCGCTCCTCGGCCGAGAAGTTCGTAACGCCTAGCTCGGCGAATTGGCAAGCGCTCTTGGTGGGGATTCACCAGCGCCCTGGTGCTGTCGGCAAAAATGAGTGCCGCAGGCACCACTTGAACCTCAGGCCCGGCGAGCCGCCACGGCGCGAACGTCGCCATGGCGGGCTCTTCCTCAGTGGAGTGGGCTCCTGCGAGCTGTTCGGGTTCTTCTGCATCAACTCGAAGCTCGCATCCAAGCAGCCGGTGATGATGTCCATCCTCTCCTTCTTGCTGCCCACGAGGAGGCGCAGATGGAGAAGGATGCTGCTCACCGTCAGGCTCGTCTTTACCGCGTAAAGGCTCATCCACCCGAGGTGGAGGAGGGTAGCGAGGCCGTCCTCGTCGGCGAGAGCGGCTTTCATGGCCAGCTCGTGCTCGCGGACCATCGGTCGCAGCAACTCGAGGCTGATGGACTTTGCCTCCTCTTCCGTCATCGGCCGGACGAGGCGGTGGCTACGCAGAATGGTGAGGATGTGCTTCACGGTGTCCTCCATGCGCGCACGGAGGCCGGAGCCCCGCGTGACGCGCTTGAAAGCAGCGCGCCAGCAAGGCGCAGGTGGGGTGGGGTAAGCTTCGTGGACGCTTCAGGCAGGGCGCGAGTCGGGCCCCACGGGGCCGTTGCCCCTGCGCTTGCCGCTGGCCGCGGTGGTGCGGCCCGTCGCTTGGCGCGGGGCAGGGGAGGAGGACTCCTCCTTGCCGTTGGAGGCGCGCTCCTCGTGTGGTCTGCCGCGGACGAGGGCCTCCAACGTATCTTGGCGGGCCTTGAGGCTCGCGATCTCTTCGCGCAGTTCCTGGAGGGTCGCCTCCATCGAGCCGAGTTCCTCGTGGACGTCGTTGATGAGCCCCTTGAACTCGGCGACCGCGTTGGCGTTCAAGGACGCGAGCTTCTCCAACTCGCCCGGGGGCAGGTCGCTGTGGAGACCCTTGAGCATCGCGTCCCCGACGCGCGGCGTGATGCCGAGGTCGGCGTCATCGAGCCACCGGCTGATGCGCTCGCGATGGGCATAAGCAAGCCCACCGAGGGCGGCTGGTGCGGCACCCAGAGTCAGTTTTCCAAGGTGGTTGATGATGACGGGGGGGAGGGGAATCACGGCCATGCGGAAGCTCCTGGCTGAGGCCCAGAAGTCATTTCCTGGGCTCATGTGCTGATACCCACCGGGACCTTCGTTCTTTGAATTCTTGGCGTAGCCCGCGCCGGGCCAGCGTCCGCGTCTGGTGGTCAGTCCCAGTTGTTCCGAAATGGCACGCTTGATGATATCAACGAAGGGTCAGGTCCTCGAGTTCGAAGCCGCCGACGGCGCTGAGCCGATGAGTGAGCGGACGCTCCGCGCCGTGGCGCACGCCAGGTCGTGAGCTGAGCAGCGGGCGGCATGGACGACGCTCGGTGACGGGCGACGAAGGCACCCGAGTAGCTCGTGGCAACAGAATCGAGGCAGTGGCGCTCGGCATCTGGTCCTCTGTTGCGCCTGCCAGTTCTTCTCACGCCGCTTCGCCACCGCTTGGAAGCGCCAGCATGCCGGCTTCGAACGATCCCTTCGGCAACGTGAGCGGACTCGCCGCCTCGGCAGCCTCGTCGGTCAGTTCCACGTTCAGCGCACGCAGCGTGCTCTGTGCCTTGCGGAGGAGCAGATCGAGCGCCTTCTGGGCCTTGCGGATCTCGTCCCCGAGCCCGTCGACGTTTTTGCGAATGGCGTCGCTGTGCTTCTCCATCTTCTCGAGGCGGTTCAGCTCCCCCTCGATGCGCATCTCGATGTCACGCAGAGCGGCGATGTCGCCGGCATCGCCCGCGGTCTTGGTGCGGGTGACGAGGCCGATGCCGAGCAGGATGGCCGCGTGCAGGTATGCGTCGGTGGTCGGGTCCCGATCGTCCCACACCACGAGGACGTTGTTCCCGTAGCGCGCAAAGCGAGGGAAGACGTCACTCGCGTGCGATCGAGCCATCACGAACACGCCGGCTGCCGCGTCGCGGTTTTTGCGGGCCGCGTCCAGTTCGTCGAGCGCCTTCTGCACGGTGTAGGTCGCGTCACGCTTCGCCTCGAAGACGACGGCGGCACCGGCGAAGGCGCTCTCCTCCGTGAAGCGAACGACGGCGTCGCCCTTCTTGCTCCGGCCGACGCCCGTGCTCGCCCCGGTGGCGTCAAAGACGCACGGCGCGCCCTGGGTAGCTGCGCGAAGGAAGGAGATGACCGCATCCTCGAACACGAGGCCGCCGCGCGTGCTCTTCTGGTCCTGCGCGCGCCTGGTCTCGATGCGCGTGAGCGCCTCGCGAACCTCCTTCTCGAACTGCACCTGTCGCTCCTCCTGGCGCTTGGCGAGCACGAACTGGGTGTTGCCTTGCTCCTGCAAGAGCTTGGTCAAGCTCGCCTTCAAGATCGCCATCGGCGAGGAGGGCGTGTCGGGGTTCACCGCCGCGAGTACTTCCTGGCGCGCGCCGTGGGTCTCCCGCACCAGCCGGCTCAGAAGGGAGTTCTCGTCATTGGCGTCGAGCGCAGCCAGTGCGGCGGCGAGCTGCTTCTGCCGGTCTTCGTCTGCGCCCTTCAGCTCGTCGCGCAAGCTCTTGAGGAAGCGGGCGACCGCGCCGTCCTCGGCGAGCGGATCGAGCGCGCGCACCAGCGCCGCATGGCTCTCGCCCATCACTGCGCGGAGCTGGGCCTCAAGCACCTTCACGAGGCCCGTGCTGTCAGTGGGACTCAGCTTCTTGAAGAGGGGGCTCGTCTCTCCCACCTGCCTGGCGAGTGCCTCGGCAAGCACGCTGTTTCGCGGGCCGAGGTACTTCTCGAGCAAACGCGCGAGGACGCCCTGGTCATCGACGAATGCCGCGAGCCGCTGGGTGACCTGGCCATCGCTGGGATCAAAGAAGTGCGCGAGCACGGTGCCCATCGTCTGCTGTTGCTGCTCGACGTGGAGCTTCAACTGGCGATCGATGTCGACGAGCAGGGTCGCGCCGACCTCCTTCAGCTTTGACTCCTGCGCTGCCGCGTGCGCGTTGGCGAGCGCGCGCAGGCCGATGGTCCAGGCGTCGTGCGCGAGCTGGTCACGTCCAGCCTCGTCGAGCTCTCCGAACAACGTGATGCTGTCGGGGCGACGGTCGCGGAGATCGAGCGCCACCTCGTCGGCAGCGAAGAGAACGGAGACCTGCAGGGGCTGGATGCGAATCGTGTTTTTCATGGCGAGGCTCCACTGCAGCGACCGGGCCAAGCCGATGGTCGGGTGTTCAGAGTGGGCGTGGCAGCGTGATTTCCATGGGTTGGCGCCTGCGCCGACGATAAGACTCCTTGTCGTAGCGCAAGGCCTCTTGTAGTGTCGCCCGGTGCGCAAGGTCCTCGTCGCTTGGATTGGCAAGACCGATCTCCGAGCACCTACCGAGAGCGAGGCGGTGGGTATTGGTCCGATCGCTCAGGCGCTCACGGGCCGGAGCTTCGACGAGGCTTTCCTGCTCTCGGACTACGACGACAAGGTCGTTCAGCCCTACGTGAAGTGGCTGACGGGACGCTGTTCGACGCGGATCGAGGTGGTGCCGGAAAAGCTGTCGGGCCCCACGCAGTTCGGCGAGATCTACGAGGCCGCCGTCCGCGGCATCGAGCGTGCGCTGGGCGACCGGCTGCGCGAAACGGCCCTCTCGCTCCACCTGAGCCCCGGCACGCCGGCGATGGCGGCCGTGTGGATCATTCTTGGCAAGACCCGCTTCCCGGCCGAGCTGATCGAGTCCTCGCGAGAGCACGGAGTGCGCACCGCCTCGGTTCCCTTCGACATCTCGGCCGAATTCCTGCCCGACCTCCTCCGAGAGCCGGACGAGCGTCTGCGGCTCGTCAGCCCCGGCGAGGCTCCTTTAGCCCCCGAGTTCGCCGACATCGTCCACAAGAGCCGCGTCATGGACCGCCTCATCCAGCGCGCCCGTCGCGTGGCCATCCGCAACGTGCCTGTTCTGATCGAGGGCGAATCAGGCACCGGCAAGGAGCTGCTCGCGCGAGCCATCCACCGCGCGAGCCCGCGCAAGGACCGCCCCTTCATCGCCGTGAACTGCGGCGCCATCCCCGCCGAACTCGTGGAGTCCGAGCTGTTTGGCCACGAGAAGGGCGCCTTCACCGGCGCGACCCAGCAGCGCACAGGACACTTCGAGGCATCCGACGGCGGCACACTCTTTCTAGACGAGCTGGGCGAGCTGCCCGGCCCCGCGCAGGTGAAGCTGCTCCGCACCCTTCAAGAGGGTGAGGTTGTGCGCCTGGGCTCGAGCAAGCCGACGAAGGTCGACGTCCGCATCATTGCCGCGACGAACCGCACCCTCACCGAAGAGATTGCCTCGGGACGTTTTCGAGAAGACCTCTTCTACCGGCTCGCCGTCGCCGTCTTGAAGCTCCCTCCACTCCGCGAGCGCTCCGGCGATCTCGGCATCCTCATCGACCATCTGATGGCTCAGGTGAACCGCGAGGCCGCCGGCGAGCCTGGCTTCAAGGAGAAGAGGATTTCTTCTGGCGCAAGAAATCTTCTTCTCACCCATCCCTGGCCGGGCAACGTCCGCGAGCTGCTGAACACCCTGCGCCGCGCTGCCATCTGGAGCGACGGCGCGGCGATCTCCTCGGAAGACGTGCGCGAGGCCCTCTTGCCCGTTGCCGTCACCACGCGCCCCGAGGTGCTGGGGCGACCGCTCGGATCGGGCTTCAACCTCTCGGAATTGCTGAAGGAGGTCGCGTGCCACTACCTGGGACGCGCGATGGACGAGGCCCACGGCAACAAGACCAAGGCCGCCGAGCTAGTGGGCCTCCCTAGCTACCAGACCTTGACCAACTGGCTCGTGAAATACGAGGTACAGAGCTGATGGCACGGTCGTTGAACAGAGTGTCGGCATGGTCGGCTCCGAGGTCCCGCACATGAAGTCGCATAACTTCGAGTTCCTGCGTCCGCGCCGAGCGGTCCTGGCCGATCTCGCCGGCTTCGCCGAGCGCTACGCCCACGAGGACCCTGCGAGCTCGCTCATCAAGCAGCGAAGCTTCGTCGAGCACGCGGTCACCGCCATCTACGAGCGCTATCGGCTCCGCCCTCCGTTCTCCGATAACCTGAACGACCTGATGACCGCCGAGCCGTTCCGGCAGTCGGTCCCCGAGGTCGTGCAGAACAAACTCCACGCCGTGCGCAAGGCTGGCAATCACGCCGCGCACCCGCGTCGGCCGATCACGAGTCAACTCTCCCTCGAGTGCCTCGCGCAGCTCTTCGACATTGCCCGTTGGTTCCACGTGCAGGTCGATGGAGGCGACCTCAGCGCCGCGCCCAAATACGCGCCGCCGTCGCCCGAGCCCGCAGGTGCCACCAAGACAAAGGACGCGCTCGAGAAGCTCCGGCTCGCCGAGGCGAAGTACGAGTCGGTGCTCGCCGCGCTGGAGGCCGAGACCCAGAAGCGCCTCGCGGCGGAGCGGGCTGCCACGGAACACGCCACCGAGCTCGAGACGCTGAAGGAGGAGGGCCAGAAGGTCGCCTCGTTCCTCCAGTTCAACGAAGAGACGACCCGCCGTCGCCTCATCGACCAGGCCTTGATCGCAGCGGGCTGGAACGTCGGCGCGAGCGGCGCGAACACCGAGCAGGTGCGCCAGGAGGTGCGGCTCACCGGGATGCCGACGCCGACAGGCGAGGGCTTCGCCGATTACCTGCTCTACGGCGATGACGGAAAGCCGCTCGCGGTCATCGAGGCGAAGAAGACCGCGAAGGACGCCCGCGCTGGCGGCGAGCAGGCTCGCATGTATGCGACCTGCCTTGAGAAGGAGACCGGTGTGCGCCCGGTCATCTTCTTCACCAACGGCATCGACGTGTTCCTCTGGGACGATGCGCAGGGCTATCCGTACCGCAAAGTCTACGGCTTCTACTCGAAGGACAGCCTTGAGTACCTGGTGCACCAGCGCGCGAACAAGAGGCCGCTGGCGGCCGTCGAGCCGAACCTCGCCATCGCGAACCGCATGTACCAGCTCGAGGCGGTCAAGCGCGTCTGCGAGCGCTTCGAGGGCAAGTTCCGCAAGTCGCTCGTCGTGCAGGCCACGGGCACCGGCAAGACGCGCGTCGCCATCTCGCTCTGCGACGTTCTCATGCGAGCCGGGTGGGTGAAGCGCATCCTCTTCCTTTGTGACCGGCGCGAGCTGCGCAAGCAGGCGGACCGCGTCTTCAAGGAGTTCATGCCGGGCGAGCCGCGCGTCATCGTCGACGCCAGCACCGCGAACGACCGCGACAAGCGCATCTACCTCGCTACCTACCCGGCGATGATGAAGTGCTTCGAGGACTTCGACGTCGGCTTCTTCGACCTCATCATCGCCGACGAGTCACACCGCAGCATCTACAAGAAGTTCCGCGCGCTCTTTCAGTATTTTGATGCGCTCGAGGTGGGCCTCACGGCGACGCCGGTGCGCTTCATCGAGCGCAACACCTACGAGCTGTTCGGTTGCGAGGACCGCGATCCGACCTCGCACTTCAGCTTCGAAGACGCGATCCAGAGCAAGCCTCCATTCCTCGTGCCTTTCCGCGTGATGGCGGTGAGCACGAAGTTCCGCCGCGACGGCTTCCGCTACAAGGACATGACGGACGAGCAGCAGGCCGAACTCGAAGACCAGGACCCGCAGGCAGCGTCCGTCGACTACGACAGCGAGGATCTCGACAAGTACTTCTTCAACAGAGACACGACGCGCGCCATCTGGCGCTCGCTGATGGACGGCGGCATCCGCGAAGCGACGGGGAGCCACGTCGGAAAGACCATCGTCTTCGCACGCAGCCATGCCCACGCCGTGCACCTCGCCGAGGTCTTCAGCGAGATTTACCCGCAGTACGGCTCGACGTTCTGCCGCGTGATCGATAACCAGGAGCCGAAAGCCGATCAGCTCATCGACGACTTCAAGAACCCTGACAGCGAGCTGACCATCGCGATCTCCGTCGACATGCTCGACACCGGCATCGACGTGCCCGAGGTCGTGAACTTGGTGTTCGCGAAGCCCGTGAAGTCCTACGTGAAGTTCTGGCAGATGATCGGCCGCGGCACGCGATTGCGAAAGGATCTCTTCGGGCCGGGTCGGGACAAGACCGAGTTTCTCATCTTCGACCACTGGCGGAATTTCTGGTTCTTCGACGAGAAGTACAAGGAGACGCAGCCTTCGCCGCAGAAGTCGCTGCTCCAGCACCTGTTCGAGACACGCGTGGAGCTGGCCGCCGTTGCGCTCGACAAGATGGACCAGACCACCTTCGAGGCCGCGGCCGCGCTGATTCTCGGCGACATCCGCGCAGTGCGCGACACGAACGCGATCGACACGCGCGACAAGTGGAAGGAACTCGAGCTGCTCGCCGACGGCGACCGCGTCCACCACTTCGCCGCGGCGACGAAGGCCGACCTACTCTCGATCGTCGCGCCCCTCCAGCACCTACGCAGCATCCGCGGCGACGAAGACGCCTACCGCTTTGATCTGCTCATGACGCGCCTCGAGCTCGAGCTTCTGCGCGGTGGCCCGAGCGCGCCCAAGGTCTTGGACCTGCGCGCCCGCGTCGAAGAGGCAGTCGAGCTGCTCGCCAAGAACCTCGCGCCGGTGAAGGCCAAGGCCGAGGCGATCCAGCAGGTGCGGAGCAAGGACTTCTGGGCAGCCGTCGAGATGCACCACCTTGAGGGGCTGCGTCGTGAGCTGCGCGGAGTCATGAAGTACCAACAGCTCCCGCCCACGACGCGCGTGGCGCCGCAGGTCTTCGACGTCACCGACGATGGTCATCTGGCCGAGACCTACATTCCGAAGCTAGAGGGCCTCGACCTCGTCGAGTACAAGCGACGTGTCGAGTCGGTGCTGCGCGAGCACTTCGCGGAGAACCCGACCTTGCAGCGCATTCGTGCCGGCAAGAGTGTGCGCGACGACGAGCTCGAAGAGCTGGCGCGCCTCGTCCTTGAGGTCGACGACAAGGCCAACGTGAAGCACTTGGCGGGGCACGACCCGGAGACGCGCAGATCGCTCCTTACCGTGTTCCGTGGCTTGGTCGGACTCGATGCTGCGGCTGTCGAGCAGGCGTTCTCGGCGTTCGTCCACAAGCACCCGCGCCTCTCGTCGCAGCAGCTCCGCTTCCTGCAACTGCTGCAGAACCACATCGCTCAGAACGGCGGCATCGAGTTCGAGCGGCTCTACGAGCCACCGTTCACTACCCTCCATGCGGAGAGCATGGACGGTCTCTTCCAAGAGCCCGGAGACGTGGATGAGCTCCTTGCCATCCTCAGCGTCTTCGAGCCCAAGCGCGCCGCGTCGACCGGCCGGCCCCCCGCGAGCCAAGCATCATGAGCACACTGACCACACAGCTGAAGAGCGACATCGACAAGCTCTGGACCGAGTTCTGGACCGGCGGCATCACCAATCCGCTCACCGTCATCGAGCAGATCTCGTTCTTGATGTTCGCGCGCCTCCTCGACGTCATGGAGACCACCGGCGAGCGCAAGGCCGAGCGCCTCAAGAAGCCCTTCAAAGGTCGCTTCACCGGGCCGAATGACCCACGTCGCTGGAAGAACTTCAAGCAGAAGGACGCCGCCGAGATGCTGCGCGTCGTGCGCGACGAGGTCTTCCCGCACTTCCGCAAGCTGAACGGTGGCACGACCTTCGCCGAGTACATGCAGGACGCCCAGCTCATGATCCAGAAGCCGAGCTTGCTCGTCTCGGCGGTGAACATGATCGACAAGCTGCCGATCACCGACGGCGACGCGAAGGGCGATCTCTACGAGTACCTCCTGAGCAAGCTGACGACGGCGGGCATCAACGGCCAGTTCCGCACGCCCCGCCACATCATCCGCTTCATGGTGGAACTGCTCGAGCCGAAGCCGACGGACACCATCGGCGACCCTGCGTGTGGCACGGCGGGCTTCCTCGTCGGCGCGATGCAGTACCTCCTTGAGACGCACACCTCGGCGAAGGGCAGGCTCAATGGTGAAAATGGCGAGACGATCTACACCGGCGACCTGCTTGAGCCGTATCGCGACCACATCCAGAACGGGATGTTCCACGGCTTCGACTTCGACGCGACCATGCTCCGCATCGCGTCGATGAACCTGATGCTCCACGGCGTCGACAACCCCGACATCCACTACCAGGACACGCTGTCGAACTCGTTCCCCGAGAAGTTCCCGAAGCAGGCGACTGGCGGCTTCGACGTCATCCTCGCCAACCCGCCCTTCAAGGGCAGCCTCGACGAGGGCGACGTTCACCCCACGCTGACCCAGACGGTGAAGACGAAGAAGACCGAGTTGCTCTTCATCGCTCTCATCTTGCGCATGCTCAAAAAGGGCGGCCGCAGCGCTACCATCGTGCCCGAAGGCGTGCTCTTTGGCTCGTCGAAGGCGCACACTGCGCTGCGCAAGATGTTGGTGAAGGACAACCAACTCGAGGCGGTCATCTCTCTGCCGAGCGGCGTGTTCAAGCCGTACGCCGGCGTGTCGACGGCCATCCTCGTTTTCACCAAGGGAGGCAAGACCGACAACGTGTTCTTCTACGACGTCGAGGCCGACGGTCTCTCGCTCGACGACAAACGCGATTCGGTAAGCGAGAACGACCTGCCCGATGCGCTCGCGTGCTGGAGGAAGAGGCGCGCGAGGAAGGACACCGACCGGGCCGCGAAGCACTTCATGGTGCCGGTGAAGGAGATCGAGGACAAGGGCTTCGATCTCTCGATAAACCGCTACAAAGAAGCGAAGCACGAAGCGGTCCAGTACGACCCGCCGAAGAAGATCATCGCCAAGCTGCGCGCCCTGGAGGCGGAGATCGCGAAGGACCTGAGCGATCTGGAGGCGATGCTGTGAATTCTCCTGCCTGGCCGACTCTGACTCTCGGTGAACTCACGGAGAGCACGCGCCCGATTTGCTACGGCGTGCTGAAGCCTGGACGCGAAGACCCGAACGGCGTGCCGCTGGTTCGCGTTACCGACATCGTGCTCAACGAGTTCGACTCTCGCGACCTAATTCGGATAGCTCCGGACCTTGACGAAGAGTTCGCAAGAAGTCGTCTGGACGGCGGTGAGGTCTTGATCTCCGTGCAGGGTACGGTCGGACGCGTCGCGATTGTTCCCCAGGCCTTCGCGGGGTCGAATGTGTCTCGGACGATCGCGGTCGTCGCGCCTGACAACCGCGTTGATCGGCGATTTCTCTACTGGTACCTGCGGTGGCTCGGAAGTCGAAGCGCGTTCGAAACGGTTGGAACAACGCGAGACAGCCTGAATATAGCCACGCTTAGGCGAGTGCAGGTCCCGGTTCCAGCTCTTGATGAGCAGCGGCGCATCGCCGACATCCTCGACAAGGCCGACGCCATCAGCCTCAAACGCAAGGAGGCCATCGCCCTCACCGAGGCACTCTTGCGCTCGGCATTTCTGGAGATGTTCGGAGACCCGGTGTCGAACCCGAAGGGGTGGCCGACCGAGACCATCGGTGAGTTGTGTGCCCGCGGTGCTGGACTGGTCGATGGTCCCTTTGGCTCGTCCCTCAAGCCCGAGCACTATGTCGACGCTGGGGTGAAGGTCGTTCGCAACTGGAACATTTATGACGACCGCTTCGACTTCTCGGAGTTTAAGTACGTCACCCCCGCAAAATTCGAGGAGATTCGGCGGAGTGAAGTCCTTCCCGGCGACGTGCTGATCACGACGAAAGGTACCGTCGGCGATGTCTGCGTCGCTCCCGACCTTGGCGGCCCTGCTGTACTTTCCGCAAGTGGAACCGTGAGGTTGCGTGTTCCTCCGGACGACAGTTTTCTGCCTGAGTTCGTCGTCGCGCAGATGACCACGTCAACGTACAAGCGCTACCTGCATACATTCGAGGCCGGGAGCGCCCAGCAATATCTGAACCTCTCGGCAATTCGAAAGATGCGCCTGATTCGGCCACCGGTTGAGGCGCAAGGGGCCTTTCGAGCGTTCAGAGCACGTGTTCGTCATGCGAATGCTGACGCAGCAGTCGCGCACACCGAAAGCGATCATCTCTTTAGCTCTCTTGTCGAACGCGCGTTCTCCGGGGGCCCCGCATGCTGATCTCCCTCGAGATCGAAAACTTCAAGGGCTTCGCCGCCCGTCAGCGCATCGATCTCGCACCGCTGACGCTGCTCTTCGGCGCCAACAGCGCGGGCAAGAGCACCGTCTTGCAGGCACTGCTCTACCTGCATGAGCTGATCGAGCGCGGCTCGGCCGACGTCGATCGCACCGAGCTGGGCGGCAACGTGCTCGAACTCGGCGGGTTTGCCCGGCTCGTGCACCGTCACGAGACCGAGCGCGCCATCGTGCTGCGCGCCGAGTTCGCTACGCCCGGAGCCCTCGAGCGTTTCGGGCGCGACCTCAGCGACTTCCCGTTTCCGGATCTCGACGACCTGATCGAGACTGCTTGGCTGGAACTGGAGGTCCGCTATCGGCGGACTCCGACGTTTCGGGGGGCAATCATTGATAGGGTGACGATCGGCGCCAACGGCATTTCGGAGCCGCTTGTTCGGATGGAGAACGGTGAATCGCTGAGATCCGGAGAGCCGCTCTACGTTCAGATCAACCTCGGCCACCCTGTCGTTGCGACGCTCCGAACGTCGCACCCGCAGCTGTGGCCTGTGCTTGAGGCTGGTCATCCTTGGCAGGATGTTGACGATCTCCTCCAAGAGGAGAGGTACCAATTCGAGACAACCATCGATGAACTCTCGTCGGTCGCGATTTCTCAGGGCTTGCTCGCACGAGCACTTGGGACACCGGCTGAGCTCGCTGACAGAGCTGACCTACGTTGGCGACCGTTCTTTGCGATCGCGCGCTCGCGAACGGGAGCGTTGCCTGGCTTCTCGGAAGCGCTACGAGTGCTGCCCGCGGGGGACATCGAAGGTGACAAAGAGGAGCTCGTTTCGCTTCGCCGCCAGCCTTCCTTCGACGAGAAGCTCGTCGAGGCGCTCGAACAGTCCATCTCCACACGAGAACGTGCTGCACAGCACGTGCGCACGTTCCTCGAGATGGTGGTGCTCGGCACGACGGCGCAGCTCGCGGCGTTCCTGCGCGATGCGCAGTACATCGGCCCCCTGCGGACGATCCCTCCGCGCGGCTTTCTCTACGAGCGCGCGGGGCGCATCACGAGCTGGGCCGATGGCCTCGCCGCCTGGGACCTGCTTCTCGCCGACCGGCTCACGCTCATCGAGCGCACGAACGCCTGGCTCCGGCGCCTCGGGGCGGGCTGCCAGGTCGTCGTCCAGCAGCTCTTCGAAGGCAACGCGGACGCCGAGGAACTCTCGGGCGGCCATGTCGACAAGACCGTGCGCCGGCTGCTCCTCGACACCGGCGCGGGCTCGTTCGTGCTGCCGTCGGAGGTGGGCGCGGGCATCTCGCAGCTCATCCCCGTCGTCGTCGCCGCCATCGAAGGGCGTGGTGGCCTCACGCTCGTCGAGCAGCCCGAGATCCACGTGCACCCTGCCGTGCAGGTGGGGCTGGGCGACCTGCTCATCGAAGCAGCGACCCGCGAGGGCAGCCGACGCACGTTGCTCGTCGAGACCCACAGCGAACACCTCATCTTGAGGCTCTTGCGACGCATCCGAGAGACAACCGAGAAAGAGCTGGCCGAGGACGCGCCTGCGTTCAGCGAGAACAAGCTGAGCGTGCTCTACGTCCAGGCAAACCCGGGAGGAGTTCGTGTGCGCCGCCTTCGTGTCGACGAGCGCGGGGAGTTCGTCGATCGCTGGCCCAAGGGCTTTTTTGCCGAGCGCATGGAGGAACTCTTGTGATTCACGCCTTCGCGCTCGAGCCGGAGGTTGTGGCCACCTGGGGACGCCGCGAGGAGTTCCGCTTCATCCACGATAAGTTCGGGCTCGGCACGCCGCGCGTGTTGCTTGAACTGCCCGCATTCAACAAGTGGAAGAAGGCCGTTTACAACGCCGCCAAGGCACTCGACCTGTCTCAGGAGGACATGAAGCGCATCGAGGAGCTGTTCCGGCTCTTCGGCGAGCACAAGCATCGGCGCGCCGACGCGGTCTACGACGGCATGCTGACGTGGCTCGAGAACGCCGAACGTGAGTGGGCGCGCAGACCCTTCGCCGGCATCGTCGCGTCGCAGAACCCGCGAAACCATGAGGGCGTGCTGGTCCCCGACCAGCTCGGCGCGGGGAGTTCTCGCTGGGCGCGCGAGAGCGGCGCGTCCCCTTCACGTACGCCGAATGACTTGGCGCTTGCCCTCTCGGCGATGGTGACCAACTGCCGTCAACTCCACCTCGTCGATCCGCACTTCGGCCCGGAGAATGCACGTCATCGAATGGTGCTCGAAGCGTTGATGGGCGTCATTGCGGACAATGGGCTGACACTCGACGTCGTCCGGATGCACTGCTCCGAGAAGTCGACGATGGAGTTCTTCGAGCAGGAGGCCGCCAAGATGGCGCCGCGTCTGCCGAGCGGCGTCTCGGTCGAGTTCGTCCGCTGGCGGCAGAAGGCAGGTGGCGACAAGCTGCACAACCGCTACGTGCTGACGGACGTCGGCGGCGTGTCGCTCGGCGTGGGTCTCGATGCTGGCGGTGTGGATGAGACAGACGACCTGCTCCTGCTTCCTCGTGCGCAGTACGCGCTGCGGTGGGGGCAATATGCCGAGGAGAACGGCTCATTCGAGTGCGCGGATCGTCCTGCGATCGTCGTCGGCACGCGGACACGCGCGCCGCATAAGGGCGGTGGGTGATGGCAGTGCCGAGCTTGGACGCGGCGACGCTAGAGACGCTCTGCGGGGTGCTCGGAAACACGGGCGACGGTCTCACCGGCTCCGAAATCGGTGCGCTGCTGCGCCAGTGTCAGAAGGAACGACACGCAGGCCCCGATTCCATGACGGAGTCGGGGCTTTTTCGACGGGTGGAGTGAGTACCGTGACTGACGAACAGGTTCGGGAGGCAACCGCACTCCTTTATGGCCTCAAGCGGGACAGTGTCTGGACTTGGCCCAGGACCTACCGACTACCTTGGCGCGACTGTGTATGGAACTGGGATCTCAACAAGTACCTGCGTGATCCGAAGCTCCTTCGAGGCGTGAAATGGATCCTCTGCCCTGATAATCCGGGCGGACAGGAAAGGAAGCGCCGTCGGTATCTGTGCAGTCGCCGAGTACTGAGTGCCCGCTGGTGGGCCGAACGAACTTTGGGCGCCGACTTCTTTGATGAGTCCGTGATGATTCTGAACAAGACACCGCTGTCGTCGAGAGCCACCAAGGGACTGGCTGCCTTCGATCCGGCTGCCGTTCGTCATACGCAGGTAGCGATGGCTCGCTTGGTGGTAGACTTGTTGGCTTTGACAAGGGCTAATCTTTGGATTCTCGGCGTTACAGGATGCACATGGGAGGAAGGGTGGCCTGAACTTCACATCCCCGAGCCGAACCCGCCGGTGCCAATCGAAAAGGTGGTGCCGTTTTACAGAGCCCTGCGGGACCTGCTGTTAGCCAGAGAGGATCGCGATCAGCTACTCCCGCGGGTGTTTATCACGTACCATTTCTCATGGAACCGGTTCGGTAAATGGAATCGAGCGCACAACGTGGCACTCGATGCTGGTCTTGTTCCCGCACTCCGTCGGTGGCCTATTCGAGAGACATTGTTCCCTTAGTTTGATTGGGGGCATGAAGAGGTTGATGGTTGATACGCGTGTCATGACGTGCCATCGAGATCGGCCTGGAGTCTTTTGAGTCCCAGCTCCTGCTCGTGCCGTCTTGCGGAATGCGCGCCACTGCTTCGCCACAGGTCCGAGGCGGATTCGGGCGGCCGCCGAGGCTGGCTCAAGTGCGAACGCCCCTTTTGGTGTAGCAGTACAGCCCCTTGGCGCCGTCGGTGCCGACGAGGACGAAGCACGGGTTCTCTCCAGTGAGTCGCCCGTTCCAAGTCCTCAGCTCCGTGACGGCCGGCTCAATAATTTCGTCAAGCTTGAGCCCGTTCTCCTCCATCTCCACGAGCCGACGGATGGCGCTCACCTTGGTGTCGCCGTTGAGGTGAAACACTCCCGTGTAGTCCGAGGCCCTCCACACCGAGCTCGGGAAGTGGGGACGGTCGATGACCAGATCGGTATCTGCCAGATGCCGAACCTCGAATCTGACGTATGGTGTCCCATTCGGGCCGCCCGCGCGATCATCGAGCCGCTCGACACCGGGATGCGTGGACAGCCAGAGCCTCAGCTCGGCAATGACCGCGTGCAGGTCCGGGAGAATATCTCTGCTCGGGACGAACGCTCTCGGGCCATCCATCGCTGCACGCTTGGCGCCGACCCGTAGCTTCGGGCGACGCGAATCCTCTGGCTTGGCGGTCTTGGGCCGGACCGCGAAGCGATACGCTGCGGCCTTTCGCCGCCAAGCCACATCCAGCGCGACCCGGCAGCCCGGCCCGAATGCGGCGAAGAGCGGCCCAAGATGCACTGCACCACCAATGTGCTCCGCAATGTAGGAAAGCAGGAGTGACTGCACCTCGGGCAGTTCCGCGAGATCACTGGTCACAACTCCATTCTGGCTGAACTCGACCCGGCTGCGATTGGGCATCGGGAAGCAGTTCACGAGGCTGAGCGTCAGCAGTGCGCGCCGAGCGAGTTGCTCTGGCTCAACTGGAATTGAATTTCGCCCCGAATCGAGCAGGTGCGCGATCTTCATTCCCCAGTCCTTGAGCTGGAGCGGCGCCGGACCCCAGCGGCAGCTGAAACGGGTCGGCTTCCGATTCGGTGGCCACGAGCCCGGGATGAGCCTGCGCGAGAGCAGCTCTTTCAGATCTGCGCTGGGGGCGCCTCTTCGCTGAGCGACGAGCCCCCACAGGCCAGCGAAGGGCTCGTTGTCGGCAGCGTACAGGACGGTCCCGTCACGCCGGACGAACTCAGTGCCTTTGGGTGCACGCCCCGACACCAGCCTGAACGGCACGACGTTATCCGGTTTGGCGAGCTGGTCCGTCAGCCATCGCTGGTATTCGCGGAGCGAGTCCGGCTCGAAATACTCGGTGCAGGCGAAATCAATCCAGTCCAGGAGTGAGCCTTCCCAGCTTTCCAGTTTCACCGACTTTGTCATCCGGTCCTCGTGCAATCTTCGTTGCCGCCGCAATGCTTCTTGTTTGTCGCTCCAACCGTAGCTCGACTGTAGCTATCGGGCCTCGTCCGAGGACAGCACGTCTCCTGTCGGCGACGTCGACGGAAGCCGGAGCTCCACCTTCGGCCTCACCACATTTGCGTGCTCCGGACGATCCCGATCACCTTCTCCGGAGCAAGCCGAACACCCTCTCCGGGGCAAGCCGAACACCGATTCCGGAGCAAGCCGAACACCTGTAGCAGGTTGAAGCAGTGGGGCTGGAGCAGGGCCGAGGACCTCGCGGGCTGAAAGCCGGACCGGAACGTTGACGACGCTGGACAGAGC
>NZ_SRLW01000094.1:0-31874 GCF_006518215.1 Myxococcus sp. AB025B | reverse complement strand
ATCTGGTGTCGTGTCCCTACTGCGTGTCGCACTACGTGGCCTTCGTGCTGGTGCCGTTGACGGGGACGTACGCCATCGACGTGGTGGTGGGCGGCTGGGTGGGGTGGGGCTTGAGGTGGTTTCTCTCCGCGTTGCTCGTCACCGTCATCGCGGCCTTCTACCGGGTGCTCTTCTGGTTCGTGGACGAGAGCCAGGGGCTGGTGCGCCGGCGTCAGCGCACCGAGGACGAGGAGACGGCGACGAAGCGGCTGGTGCGAAGACAGGTGGAGCAGAAGGTCTCGGGTGAACCCCCGGAGCCGCTGCCTCCTCACTGATTCGCCGGCGCGGCGTTGCTCGCGCGGACCCGCTGGAGCGCGTGCTCGAGGGCCCTTCGCTGCAGATGCTCCCGGGGCATGCCGGGGGTGCTGTCCAGCTCCTCCAGGGCCTCGGTGAGCAGCCGCTCCGCGCGGGCTCCCTCTCCCCGGGCCAGGAGGATGCGCGCGTGCCCTGCGAGCACGGTGCCCCGCGCGATTCGCGGCGCCAGCGCGAGGGCCCGCTCGCTCGCGGCCAGCGCCTCGTCATGGCGTCCGGCCATCGCGTACAACGTCGCCAGCCGGGCCGGCGGGTTGTAGTCCCCGGGGAGCTCCCGCGCGCTGCGCTCCAGCAGCGCCAGCGCCTCGCCGGGCCTGTCTCTCAGCGCCGCCGCCATCACCCGATGCGAGTCGAGCGCGGCGCGCTCCTCGGCGTCCCTCGCGTGCCGGGCCTGGGCCCCCAGGAACGTCCACCACCGCTCCGTCATCCCCCGCAGGCCCGCCGTGTCCCCGGCCAGCTCGTACGCCTCACAGGCCAGCTCGAAGAGCGACGAGCGCTGCAGCGGGCTCAACGCGTCCTCGGGCGCGTCGAGGCCCCGCCGGGCCTCCTCGGCGAAGCGGTCTCGCGCCGCTCGCGCCTCCTCGGTGTCGGCATCCAGCGCGCAGCCCATGCCCACATACAACAGCCGCGTGCGGTCATCCGCGCGCGCAAGTCCCGGCAGCTCCCTCCCCGCCACCCGCACGCACTCCTCGGCCGACCCCGAGGCCGACAGGGACTTGAGCCACGACACCACCGTGCCCGCCCGTCGCGCGTCCTCCGCCGCCAGCCCCGTCAGCGCCTGCCCATAGCCCTGGGCCGCCTCGGCGTGCCGACCCTGGAGCGCGAGCTCATCCGCCCGCGCCAGCAGCTCCGTGCCCCCATGGCCGCGCTGGAAGGTCCGCTCGGCCTGGGCCAGCAGGCCCAGCAACTGGGGCTCGGACACCGCGCCCAGCGAGCGGGTGATGACCGCGCCGTGCTCCGGCTCCAGCACCAACAGGGTCGGCCACGTGTCCACCGGGTAGCGCTGGAGGAAGGGCAGGCTGCTCTGCGCATCCGTGTTCATCGTCAGCCACACGAAGCGCTCCGCCCACGCGCCCAGCGCGGGGGACGTCAGCACCGTCGCGCGCAGGGAGCGACACGACTGACACCAGGGCGCCCACGCCTCCACGAAGAGCGGCCGCCCGCCCTCCTTCGCCTCGCGCAGCGCCCCCTCCCAGTCGTCCTCCAGGAAGACGGGCCGTGCAGGAGGGGGCGTGGCGCGCTGCGTCGTGGTCGAGGACGTCGCGCACCCCCAGAGCAGCAGCAGGGCGCCGACGGCGGGTCGCATCGTCATGGATTCTCCAGGGTTGGCCAGGCTCGATGCCGTCCCCGGACACCCTGGGTGCTGGCGCGGTTCCCAGCAGGTGGGGCCCCGACGCAACTTCCCGATGCCCGTGTGAGAAAATGGTGGGAACGCCCAGCACCCCCATGGGCCGGAGCCCTTCATGAGCCCCATCGACCGCAACCGCCCCGTCTCCACGCCCGTCGCCCCGTCGCAGACCCAGCGCGCGTCGCTGAAGAACCCGCTGGGCGGGCTGGTGGAGGCCGCGAAGAACGGGCTGAAGGAGGTCCCGCGCTTCCTGGAGCAGGGCAAGGACGTCTTCGAGGCCACGCACCTGAGCGAGGTCAAGCGCCTGTTTGGCGGCGATGCCAGGCCGGACAAGACGCTGGACGGCAAGCTGATGGGCGCCAAGGGGCAGACCTTCCCGCCCGGCACGCCGCTCAAGGACATCCCCGGCGTCACGCCGCAGAACAACCCGAACCCCGACAAGACGGTCCTCTACATCAACGGCATCCTCACGCCGGCCGCCAACCAGCTCAGCGAGATGCGAGCCATCGCGGAGAAGGCCGACGCGCGCGTCATCGGCATCCACAACGCCACCGAGGGCTTCGTCGCGGACCTGGCCCAGTGCGTGGGCGACAAGCTGGACAAGGGGAAGAACCCCGCCGTGGACACCCTGGCGGACACCGTCTACGGGGAGCTGAAGGCGGGCCGCGAGGTCCACCTCATGGGCTACAGCCAGGGCGGCCTCATCACCGCGCGCGCCCTGTTCGACGTGGAGCGCCGGCTGCGCATCGAGGACGGCATGTCCTCCGCGCAGGTCGAGAAGCTGATGGGCAAGCTGAGCGTGGAGACCTTCGGCGCGGCGTCCACCCGCTACCCGGACGGCCCCCAGTACGTGCACTACATCAACAACGCGGATGCCGTCCCCACCCTCACCGGCCTGGGCGGCAGCTTCGACCCCATCGCCTTCGCCAAGGACGCGGGCAAGGGCGCCGTGGTGCACCGCTTCACCGACGGCAACCTGAACCTCATCGGCAACCACATGATGGACACGATGTACGTCAAGCACCGCGTGCCCTTCGAGCAGGCGCGCGCCGGCCAGTTCTGACGCGCACCCCCGCACGCAGGTGAAGTCCACGAGGGCTCGTGCACACGCACGGGCCCTTCGTCGTTGTGCGCCCAGCATGGGCGTGGGTTGGAGGTGAAAGTCCTCTGGGCGAACTGGTCGCAGCGAGCCCGAGCGAACCGCAAGGGGCCGACCGCGAGGGAGGTTCTGGAGGAAGCGGGGAGCGAAAGCGCGAGCCGACGCACAGGAAACGGATACGAGGCGCTGCGAGTCAGGGCGAGCGGGCAATGCACCGCGAAGCTCTCGCGACCAAGGACGGACGGCGTAAATCCGACGGCTGCGCGTGGATACCCACGACTCTTACCTGGGGAGACCTCGCCTCATGCCTGAAAGGGCGACGGCCGCTGAGAAGCAGGCCGGAGCGAGGAGTCAGCAGAAGCCGTAGTAGTGGCACTCAGCGTCGGCAGGGATGGCGTGGCAGCCTCACCGAGCCGGGACGAGCCAGAGTGGCCGCGAAGGGCCGAACGGAAGGAAGGGTGAAACGACGGTGAGTCTCGAAGGCACCGGGCGTCAGAAGTCCGCGCAAGCGGAGCTCCCGCTTCAGGGTAGGGGTGAAGCCCCGAGGGTAGAGCGGAGTGACGAAATGCCGACGGTGGCGAGCCGAAACGCGCATCTGGGAAACGACGCCCGGCTGATGGAGCGGGCGCTCGAAGCTGGCAACGTCAAGGCGGCGTTGCGACGGGTGAAGCAGAATGGGGGCAGTCCCGGCATCGACGGGATGACGGTGGAAGAGTTGCCCACGTGGCTGGTGACCGGATGGGGCGACGTCCGCGAGCAGTTGCTATCGGGCAGCTACCGTCCCAAGCCGGTCCGCGAGCAGCAGATTCCCAAGAGCGGCGGCGGGGTGCGAAAGCTGGGCATTCCGACGGTGCTCGACCGGCTCATCCAGCAGTGCCTGTTGCAAGTGTTGCAACCCGGTTTCGACGCGAGCTTCTCGCAGCACAGCTATGGCTTCCGGCCCGGAAGGAGCGCGCACGACGCGGTATGCGCCGCGCAGCGCTACATCCAGGAGGGGCGCCGAGTGGTGGTGGACGTGGACCTGGAGAAGTTCTTCGACCGGGTGCACCACGACGTGCTGATGGGAAGAATGGCGAAGCGACTCGGAGACAAGCGGGTGCTGGGGCTGATTCGCCGCTACCTCGAAGCCGGCGTCATGGTGAACGGGGTGGTGGTGGAGCGGTACGAGGGGACGCCGCAGGGCGGTCCCTTGTCACCGCTGCTGGCCAACGTGCTGCTCGACGAAGTGGATAAGCAGTTGGAGAAGCGGGGCCTGTGCTTCGTGCGGTACGCCGACGACTGCAACGTGTACGTGCGTTCCAAACGGGCCGGGCAGCGAGTGCTCCAGACGCTGCGCGAGCTGTACGCGCGGCTGCGGCTGCGAATCAACGAGGAGAAGAGCGCGGTGGACCGGCCGTGGAACCGGAAGTTTCTGGGCTACAGCTTCTGGGTGGCTCCGGGACGTCAGGTGAAACGCCGAGTGGCCCCCAAGGCGCTGGAGGCGATGAAAGCGCGGGTGCGAGAGATAACGGCCCGCAACGCAGGCCGAAGCATGGCCGCCGTGATGAGGGAGCTAAAGGAGTACCTCACCGGCTGGAAGCAGTACTTCCGGCGGGCGGAGACTCCAGGCATCTTCGAGACGCTGGACCAGTGGGTCCGTCGCCGCCTGCGCCAGGTGCAACTCAAGCAATGGAAGCGAGGCACGACCATCTATCGGGAGCTGCGGCGCCGAGGTGCGCCGGAGGACGTCGCCCGACAGGTGGCCGCCATCTCCCGCTGCTGGTGGAAGAACGCGGGTGGGAAGGTGCAACTGGCTCTGCCGACCCGCTACTACGACGACCTGGGAGTCCCCCGACTTGCCAGCTAACCTCAACCGACCGAACCGCCGGATGCGGGCCCGCATGTCCGGTGGTGTGGCAGGGGAGCAGGCGGACTGAACCTCCTGCCCCCTATGCCGATTCAGGCGAGCGTCCAGCCTCGGACGTCGTGGCGAAGCATGACCTTCGCGGGCTCCGCCTCGACGCCGCGAGTGGCCAGGGACCTCAGCCGCAGCTTGTCCTTCTTGCTCAGGTCCCTCCAGGGCAGGAAAAGGGGTGATCTCCGTGCGCGCCAGAGCACCACGCCCCTCCAGCCGCCCTTCATCGCCTGCTCGTGAAGGAAGGCATCGAGCTTCTGGGTGAGCGACACGGGCTTCAGCTCGGGGCTGAGCAGGAAGTCGAGCACCGCCAGCTGTCTGGCTTCGACGGCCCTGACCACGGCGCTCGCGACGACCACCGAGCGCAGGTTCGGGAAGGCCTGCTTCGAGAGGATGGCCTGGACCTCGCCCACGGCCCCCTCGTCGACGGCGCGGTAGAGCGGCTGGGTCTGGCGCTTCTCGCGAGAGACGGAGAAGCGCCAGAGCAGGACCAGCGCCGTGAACGGCAGGACCGCCAGGCCCCACTCCTTTAGCGTCGTCATGCGTCTGTCATAGCATCGGGTCCTGGCTTGCAGGTGTGTCCCGGGTGGCTTCGAGGATGCCGGCCGAGGGCGTCGCGACCCGTGCGTGGCGTCCCTCGGACAGCCGACGTCACGGGGGGCGGGGGCCTTCGAGGCTGGAGGTCGTCAACGCGGCGGCCCGGACGAAGGTCTCGAGGAGCTCGGGGCCAAAATACTGAAGCTGGCTCTCACCGCTCTGATTCCGGACGTGCTCGGGCGAATCCAGATAGCCGATGTAATCCCCGGTGAGCGAGATGACGCGGGTTGCGCCGCCCGCGTCCTCGATCAGGCGACCCGCTGGAAGCGTCACTTCGGCGGGCATGAACAGCAGGCTCGCGGACCCCAGGCTCAGTCGAGATGCCTCGGCTTGGCGAGGACCCAGGTGGCACAGGGCGTTCTCGGTGATGCCGTGCAGGCCAACGGGCACCAGTCGGCTGGCATCGGGACGCGGGAGCTTCACCTGGACTCGCGTGTAGGCCAGTCCCTCCGCCGGGACAGGCGTGGGATGGATGCCGCGAGCCGCGTGCGTCAGGAGCGTTGCGAAGAGCGCATCCCGGGAGGAAGCGTCGCCCTCCCGTGGGGGAAGGGCTGCTCGAGCATTCCCGACCATGCCCTGGAGGAAGAGAACCACCCCACCTTCCTCCTCCATCGTGCGGCTGTACCGCCCTGGATAGTCTCCCGAGAGGGTCCGGGACTTGTGGGGCGCGAGCGTCGGATGCGCCGAGAAGATGGAGAGTTCCGCGACCTTCCGCTGCTCGTGTCGGAAGACCAGACGTGTCAACCGGGCATCGGCCTGGGGTTCGTCGCGACCGCGAGAGACGATGAGGTCGGGGACGCTGCCCTCACCCAGCTCGACGGAGACCGGGGTGAGGGCTTCCACCGCTCGCCGCAAGGCGCTGCTTGTCGCCGCGATGACGGCCTGACTCGCGGCCGGGCGGAACCGCCCGACTCCACCGAGCTGGAAGAGAGAGGACGGTTCGTAGCTCCCCATCGAGGAATGGGTGTGGGTGGCCGTCACCAACAGCTCGGTGACCTTCAACTCCTGGAGGAGGCCCGCCAGAGAGCGTCGCATCGCGGACGGGGGGGTTAACAGCTCCGCCGAGACGATGGCCACCCGGACGTCGCCTGACTGGAGCACCAGGGCCCTGATGGCCAGTGGAGTGGTTGCTTCCGTGGCCGAGGGGCGCAAGGGGCCATAGCCGGCGGAGGCGACGGGCAATGGAACGATGATGTCCTCCACTCCCGCGCCAGCCTGGAGCGGCCCCTTGAACGCGGCGGCGGCCACGACGCGTGGGCTCTCGGACGAGGGCGCCGGGCACCACCAGTCCATGGCTGCGATGGCGTGGAGGACGAGGATGAAGAGGAGCAGCGCACCCAGTTTCTTGAGCCATGGCCGGAGGCGGTGTTGTGGGCTCGGGGACATGCGCCGGAGTGAGCGGGTGGAGTGCGCCCGGCAATAGCAACCTCGAATGGGTGCGTCAATCCAGCGGGGCGCCCCTCGGAGGGGCATGCCGTGGCATGCTCGCCCCGAGAGGCAGGAGCCAGACGCCTCGTTCAACCGGCGTGGGACTCGGGCGGCTCAGTAGAAGCAGTCACCATTGCACGCGTAGACCCAGCCAGTGCCGCACCCCGTGGGGGTGTAGCTACAGGCCGTTCCGGTCGTGCAGAACGTCAGGATGGGGCAATAGTCCGAGGCCGTGCTGCAGCTGCAGTTGGCTTTGTTGCCGGCGGCGCTGGCCTGCTCTTGCGGCCCGAGGGTGGCGAGGAGCAGCGTCGCCTCGGTCTGGCCAAACAGAGACGTGGCCTGCTCCTTGATTCGGGCAAGGTCCGCGCCCACCGTGCTCACGCTGGAGCCCTGCGCGAAGAGGGACGGAGTGAAGACGCCCAGGAGCTTCTGGATGAACTCGACCTGGGCCTTGTCCAGGTTGGGATGCGTCTCGAGGTACTGCTGATAGTGCTGCTTCCAGAGATTGCTCTGGGCCTCGGGAGAGAGCTTCGCGAAGATGGCCTTGCGGTAGGCCAACGAGAAGCGGGCGAACTCGTCATACTGCGTGGGCAGTTGCTTCGCATGGGCCTCCACCCACGCCTGGGCTTCGATGCACTCCTGGGCCTTGGCCTGGGTGGGAAGGAGCAGGGCGATGCCGCTGAGTATGAATGCAAGTGCAACCACGAGTGAATTCAATCGCATGGTGTGCCTCTCCTGTTGGAGGTGACGTCGCCGCAGGGTGTTTGCCCTTGCGGCGACGTCTGTTGTTTGGACTTGAATGGAGTGTGAGGTCAAGTTCCAAGTTTGCCATTCATTGATTCTGCGGGGGGTGGCTTTGTCCTGGCGGGCTGGAAATCCAGGCAAGGTGCTGGTTTGCAATCGCCCTGCGAGGAGGCGCGTGGCCTCGCGGGGTGGGCATCGAGGCGGTCAGGTCGCACAAAAGAAAACTGGCGCGAGCCCGGTGGACTCGCGCCAGTTCTTTTTCCAACGGTCCGTCTGGTTCAGCGTCCCGGCGGCTTCAGGTCCGCGGGCAGTCCCCCCGACGTCGGCGGGCGCTCCAGCGCGGAGGGCGTGAGCCCCTGGGTGGAGAGGGGGCCCGCGTCCTGCTGCGAGGGCTTCTTGTCATCGTCCGAGCACGCGCCGAGCACGGCGCACGCGGCGATGACGGCGCATAGATGGCGAGTCATCGTTCCTCCTCCCCGTCTCAGTACTTGACCCAGATTTCCGTGCCGGGATGAATCTCCGTCAGCGGCGTCGTGTCCGGCTCGGAGGCGATGAGCTCCTTCGTCACCGGGTTGGCGCTGTACGCGCTCTTGCCCGACCAGACGATGAGCGCGTCCTTGAACACGCTCAGGTCATGCACGTGCTCCTGCACGGTGTACTTGTTCCAGCCCGGCGTGCGCGCGGGGTAGATGAAGACGGCGGGCGCGGGCTCGGCCTGCGGCTCGCTGCCGGCGTCCGTGGCGCCGTGCTGGTGGTCCCCGGACGTGCCCACCCACTCCACCGTCGTCTCCTGGCCCTGGGCGTCGCGGCAGGTCTGCGTGGTGGGGAAGTACACGTTCGCGAACGGCGTGTTCGGCATGCGCGCGCGCAAGGAGACGCGGTGCGCATGCGTGTCCGCGGCCAGCACCTCGGATGCGGAGGCGCGTGTCCAGGTGATGGACTTCACGTTTCCGCTCGCGTCCTTCTCCACCACCGCCTTGCCGAACTGCGAGTCCAGCGGCCGCACGGAGGTGACACCCTCGGGGATGCGAATCTGGAGCCGCCAGGTGTCCGCGCCGCTGCAGCCGTGGCCGACGGTGAACTGCACCTCATAGGACGTGCCTTCGATGGCGGGGCCGGCGCCGGAGGTGCCGATGTGCGCCTGGGCGGCCGTGCCGACCAGCAGGCCCGCGGACGCGAGCAGGAGTGGGAGTGAGGTCTTCAAGCAGGGCCTCCAGTGGAAGGGATTGCGCTGGAGACCCGGGTTAACAGACGGCCCGCGCGCCACCGATGTGGCCTTTTGCCGCAGCCCCGGGGGCACCCCAATCACTTGCCAGCGACAATCATCCGGAGACCGGAGGGTGCCGCGACAATTCGCCGCACCTGTCCATGAATGACCTGGGGCTCACCACACGCCCTGCTCTCGCAGCAGGGTCCCCAGGGGCCGCGCGCCGCCGCGGTGGGACTCGAAGAGGCTCGCGGCGAGCTGCCGGGTGGGGTGGGCCCAGCCGATGCGCTGCTGCCCCTCGTGAGCCACCGGGCCGCAGTGGATGAGGGAGGCGCGCAGTTCCTCGTCGGAAGTGAACACCGCGTGCTCCAGGGGCAGCGGGCTCTGACTGGCGAGGAACACCTGCCGCCCGCCCAGCTCCCCGAGCGCGGCCTCCACCCAGCGCGGGTGCAGTCCATTGGCGGGCTCGTCCAGGATGGCGAAGTCCTCGTTGACGTCCAGGTAGTACAGGAGCGACAGCAGCCGCTTCTGGCCGAAGCCCAGCTCCGCCTGAGACACCTCGCCCCCGTCGCGGCGGACGAAGTGGAAGGTGAAGCCGCCGAAGCCCACGCGCCCGCCGTTGTCGTACGAGCGCTTCTCCAACACCTCCACGCGCAGCCGTCCGGAGGCCATCCCCGCCATCTCCACGAAGCGCGCGAGGAACGAGCGCTCCAGCGCGTCATGGCGCAGCTCCAGCGCGTCCACCAGGGGCTCCAGCTCCACGCGCTCCTTGAGCCACCCTGGCATCCAGGACGGCAGCGCCATCAACCCCAGCGGGAAGATTTCGCCGTCGTGCGCCTCCATCGCGTAGCGGATGGCGCCCAGCCGCTCGTACATCCCGAGCGCCTCGTCGAAGCGCTGCGGCGCGAGCAGGAAGGTGCGGCGCAGCAGCGTCTTGAGCCGCTCCTTGAGCCCCGCGTCGATGTACTGCGCCGTCATGAACAGCAGCGTCCACACCGAGCGGTCCAAGAGCGACCAGTGCATGGTGCGAGACCACGCGCTCTCCCCATCCACCTTGCAGTCGAGCCCCTCCGAGTCCGCGCGCAGCACCAGCCGCGTCGACGGCGACGTCAGCAAGAGCTCCACCTCGATGAGCGGCTGCAGCCCCGACTCGTGCGTGGGCACGCGCAGCGGCAACAGCCCCGCGCCCTGCCGGGGCGTCGCGTCCGCGCGCTCGGGCACCCGCGTGTCGTTGCGCGCGAAGACGTGCAGCTTCATGCCCGGGAAGGCCAGCTCGTACTCCAGCGCGAAGCGCTCGTGGATGAGGCCGGAGAAGTCCGAGCCGAGCACGGTGGACAGCAGCTCCAGCAGCGTGGTGCGGCCGGTGCCGTTCTCACCCAGGATGAGGTTGAGCGTGGGCCCGGGGGTCAGCTCGGTGCCGGGGGCGACGCCGCGGTAGTGGTGGACGGTGAGCCGGGTGAGCTTCATGCGAGGTCCTCACCCGGCAGCTTCGTGCTCCCGGGGTCCGACGGGAATACTCCACCCACCGGAGTGTCTGGTGGGCCGCCCGGAGCATGACGCGTCCGGGCATGCGCGAAGCGTTTGGTGGGCTCCGGACTCGTCTATACACTCCGCGCGCTTTCGCACCCCTCAAGAACCCTGGATGCAGAATCCAGAAAGGATGAAGTGAGGACGATGAAGAACGTTGCCCTCGGTTGTCTGTTCTCGGCGCTGGTGGCCCTCGTCGCGGCCCCCGCCTCCGCCCAGCTGGAGCTGCCCGCGGCCAGCCCCTCCGCCAAGGTGACGCAGGAGGTGGGCGTCACGTCCATCTCCGTCGACTATTCCAGCCCGGCGGTGAAGGGCCGCAAGGTCTGGGGTGACCTGGTGCCCTGGGACAAGCCGTGGCGCTCGGGCGCGAACGCGGCCACCAAGATTACCTTCAGCCACGACGTCACCTTCGGTGGCAAGGCCGTGCCCGCGGGCACGTACTCCATCGTCACGCTGCCCTCGCAGAAGGGCTGGAAGGTGATGCTGAACAAGGAGCTGGGCCTGTTCTCCACGCCCGCCCAGTACTCGCCCGCCAACGACATCGTCACCGTCGCCGGCACCACGGCGGCGATTCCCAGCCGCGAGCGCCTGACGTACGTGTTCAGCAACACCACCGAGGACACCACGTCGCTGGACCTGGAGTGGGAGAAGCTGCGCGTCTCCGTCCCCATCAAGGCGGACACCGCGACGCTGGCCAAGGCGAACATCGAGAAGGCGGTGGCGCAGAGCGCCAGTGAGCACGCCCAGGCGGCCCGCTACGTGGCGGAGTCCACCAAGGACTACGCGGCGGCGCTGAAGCTGGCGGACGCGTCCGTGGCCATCGACTCCAACTGGTACAACCAGTGGATTCGCGCGGACATCCTCGCCAAGAGCGGCAAGTACGCGGAGGCTCGCAAGGCCGCGCAGATTTCGTGGGACCTGGGCCAGAAGGCCCCGAACTTCTTCTACAAGGACCAGGTCTCCAAGGCCCTGGCGGACTGGAAGAACAAGTAGTCCTCCGTCCCAGTGGAGCCCTCCTTCAGCGTCGGGGGGCTCCGCCCGCGAGTCGCCGGTAGAGCGACTCGTACCGGTCGATGGCCGGCGCCTGCCTGAAGCGCTCGACGACGTCGGCGCGCGCCCGGAGGGAGAAGGCCCGCCACCTCGCCGTGTCCCGCAAGAGGCCCAGCACGTGGCCCGCCATGGCGCGCACGTCCCCCAGCGGCGCCAGCAGGCCCGTCTCGCCGTGGCGCACCACCTCCGGGATGCCGCCCACGTCGCTGGCCACCACGGGCACCCCGCAGCTGAGCGCCTCCAGCGCCGCGAGCCCGAAGCTCTCCTGCTCACTGGGCAGCAGGAACACGTCGGACGCGGCGAGCACCCGCACGAAGCGCTCCTGCTTGCCGGGGAAGGCCACGCGGTGGGCGAGCCCCAACTCGCGCAGCATCCGCTCCGCGGGCTCGCGCTCCGGCCCGTCGCCCACCATCACCAGCCGGCACGGCCGCTCTCGGTGCACCTGGGCGAAGACGGCCACCACGTCGGTGATGCGCTTGACGGGGCGGAAGTTGGAGACGTGCACGAGCACGGGCTCGTCGTCGCCCAGGTCCGGGAAGAGGGCCTTGAGCTGTGCGCGCTCGCGCGCGGGGGCGTACGCCTCCGTGTCCACGAAGTTGGCGATGACCTCGATGGGGAAGCTGTCGGGGATGCCGAAGCCGCTCCACGTCGCGTCGCGCAGGAAGGCGGACGGCGTCGTCACCGCGTCGCTCTTCAGGATGGAGAAGCGCGTCATCGGCAGGTAGCTGGGGTGCACGCCGACGAGCGTCGTGTCCGTGCCGTGCAGCGTGGTGACGACGCGCGGCGCCTGGTCACCCAGCACCTCGCGCGCCATCCACGCCGCCGTGGCGTGGGGCACCGCGTAGTGCACGTGCAGCACATCCAGGTGCGCCTGGGTGGCGACTTCAATCATCTTGGACGCCAGCGCAATCGGGTACGTACCGGAGCGCTGGAGCGCGGGGTAGTCGCTCTCCTTCACCTCGTGGAACGACACGCCCCTGGGCAGGGCGGCCAGCCGCACCGGCGGCTCGCGCGCGATGAAGTGGACCTGGTGGCCCCGCTCGGCCATGGCCAGGCCGATGCCGGTGGCGACCATGCCGCTGCCACCGAACGTCGAGAAGCAGGTGATGGCGATGCGGAGGGGAGGGCTCATCGGCGGTGAGGGAAGAACAGGGGCTTCTCGAAGCTATTCCGGCGGAAGTGCTCCACCGGGTCGACGAGCCCCAGCGTCTCCCGCACCACGTACGGCTCGCCATGGGTCACGCCGACCTGGGCGCCGTAGAAGCGGTCCCTCGCCTCCAGGGAGGAGAGCGACAGCGCGGAGCCCACCAACGTCGCGGGCGCGCCCGGGCGGGGTTCCACCTGACTCGCGTAGCAGCGCACGGCCGCCGTCTTGGTCTCGTAGACGGAGGACACGTCCACCACGAAGCTCGGCTCGGCCAGGTGGCGCAGCGGATAGTAGAGGACCTGTCGGGGCGTGAAGGCCGCGCCGGGGGGCTCGGTCTCGAACTTGCGCACGCCGGAGAAGAACAGCGCGCGTGTCACCAGGGCGCTCGCGGCCTCGTGGTCCGGGTGGCGCTCCTCCTCCCACGGCACGATGACCAGCTCCGGGCGCAGCCTGCGCAGCACCTCCACCACGCGCGCGACGGCGGACGCGCGCACGCGCTCGGCCTCGGGCGCCTCGAAGCCGGCCCACGGGCTGAGCCAGCCGTCGGGCAGCTCCAGGTTCTCGCGCACGGCCAGGCCCAGCACCCGCGAGGCGGCCTGGGTCTCCCCCGCGCGCGACTCGAGCGTGCCGCGCGAGCTCTTCTCCCCCCGCGACAGGTCGATGATGCCCGTGCGGTGGCCCTGGCTCGCGAGCCGCGCCATCAGCCCGCCGCAGAACAGCTCCACGTCGTCCGGGTGGGGACCGAAGGCCAGCGCCTCCAGCCCGTACGTCGCGCCGCTCGCGCTCATGGCGTCAGGTCCTGGAGGTCGCCGGAGAAGGGGATGCAGGCGTCGAGCACCTGGCGGGTGAAGGCCCGCGTGCCGAAGCGACACGCGTGGTAGGCCATGCCGTGGATGCGCTCCTGCGGCGCGCCCTCCGGCAGCAGCATGGCGCGCAGCCGGTCCACGCGCTCGGTGGTGACCTCGTCGCGCAGCGCGAGCGCCCGGCCGTAGCGGGCCGACAAGCGTGACACCGCCGCGCGCACGGTGCCGCGCGTGCGCTTGAGCGCGTCCAACAGCCGCGGGTCCAGCTTCAGCATCGACTCGCCCAGCGTGTCCAGCTCGGCGGAGAACGCGCCGAACAGCCGCGCCTCCACGGCGCCCGCGGGCTCGTAGGGCTCGGCCGCGTCGCGCGTGGCCAGCTTCGTCAGGAGCGCTTCACGCGGCTGGCTCGCCTCGTCCGCGGTGAGGCCCAGCTTGTGGAGCAGCCTGCGCGCGCGGTCATCGAGCACCCGGAAGCGCGCGCGCGGCACCACGAGCGGCATGGGCAGGCCCGCGTGCGCGTAGAGCGGCGCCAGCTGCGCGAAGTAGGAGACCTCGCCCGGGCCGCCGACGTACGCGGCGGTGGGCAGCCACGTGTCCTGGAGCAGCGGGCGCAGGAGCGCGGAGGTGGTGAAGCGCAAAGGCTCCTGCTCCAGCGCGCGCAGCAGCTCCTGCGTGGTGACGGTGGCGCCGCGCGGGTGGCCCACGAGGCTCCACGTCTGGGGCCCCGCGGGGTCCAGCCGGTAGCGCGCGCCGTCGACCTCGTCCGGGGAGAAGAAGCCCAGCGGCGAGCCAGGGCGGATGTAGACCTGCTCGGAGAAGCCCGCGCGGGTCAGCTCCTCCACGCGCTGGGTGAGCGCGGTGGAGAGGGTGGCCGCGTGCTCGAGCGAGCGCCGGTGGATGGGCGCGGCCAGCGGCGCGAGGCGCGCGTCCCTCGGGTCGAGGAACACCAGCCCCTCTTCGGCGAAGAGGGTGGAGAGCACCTCGGTGAAGGCCTCCGCGAGCGTCGCGTCGGGGCGGTAGGCCCACTCGAGCAGGGAGAGGTGCTCCTCGGCCTGGGGCTCCGCCCCCAGCTCCGCGCGCAGCGACTCCAGGGCTTTGAGGACCCCGGGGCCCAGCTTCCGGTGGGCGATGGGCGCGCGTGAGAGGGCCGCGTCGGGGAGGTCGAGCGACACGCGACAGCGCGCGCCTCGCGGGCTCGCGACGAAACAGTGGTCGACCTCCGGCAGGTCATGGTCCTCGGTCTGGAGCCAGAAGACGGGAACACAGGGGCGGCCGGTTTCTTCCCGGAGTTTTCGGGCCGCGACGATGGCGGCGGCGGCCTTGTAGAGCGTGAAGAGGGGGCCGAGGAACAGCCCCATCTGTTGGCCCGTCACCACGACGATGGTGCCGGGCTGGGCGAGCTCCTCCAGATGCCGGGTCCTGGCGGGGCTCGGCGCCAGCCGGGCGTTCTGGGCTCGCAGCACCTCGAGCAGCGCGGGCGGGACGGAGCGGGTGGAGGCAGCAGCCGCGGCCTCCGCGCGAGCGGCGCGGTGGCGGAAGCGGTCGGGCAGGAAGGCGAGCGCGCGTGGGTCTCCCTGGAGCCACGCGGTGGGAAACGAGGGCGTCACGGTGCGCGGTGATAACAGGTCGCCTTTGCTCCGGCACGCAGAAGGACCGTGGCGCACACTCGACGTGCCAGCGTGGCTGGCCGCGTCATCGCGGATGAAGGCCGCGCGCGCGTGAGGCGGGTCCTTGTTGTAGGGTCCGCGGCGGATGCGAACCCTGCTCACCTTCGGCATGACGCTGGCCATGAGCCTTGGAATCGGGACCACGGCCTTCGCGCAGACACCTCGACAACCGCACGCGGGAGAAATCGCGGCGGGCCTGCGGCGCCTCGGCGTGACGGGCAGCGTGCTCTACGTCGCGGCCCACCCGGACGACGAGAACACGCGCTTTCTCGCCTGGCTCGTCGGAGAGCGCGGCCTGCGCGCGGGCTACCTTTCGCTCACGCGCGGCGATGGCGGACAGAACCTCATCGGCACCGAGCAGGACGAGCTGCTCGGGCTCATCCGCACCTATGAGCTGCTCGCCGCGCGCCGCGTGGACGGCGCCGAGCAGTACTTCACCCGCGCGCGGGACTTCGGCTACACGAAGTCCGCCGACGAGGCGCTGCGCATCTGGGGACATGACGCGGTGCTGGCGGACGTGGTGCTCGCCATCCGCCGCTTCCAGCCGGACGTCATCGTCACGCGCTTCAACACGAAGCCGCCCAACCACGGCCACCACACCGCGTCCGCGCTGCTCGCCGCCGAGGCCTTCGCGGCCGCCGCGGACCCGTCGCGCTTCCCGGAGCAGCTGTCGCTCGTGAAGCCGTGGAAGGCGGACCGGCTGCTGCACAACGTCTCCACGTGGAGCCTGAAGCCGGACGCGGACATGTCCGCCTATCTCAAGGTGGACGTGGGCGGGTACGACGCGCTGCTCGGGCGCTCGTGGGGAGAGGTTTCGGCGGAGAGCCGCAGCCAGCACAAGAGCCAGGGCTTCGGGGTCCCCGCCGAGCGAGGTCCGTTGCTGGAGTACTTCCAGCCGCTGGACGGCACGCGCCCCAAGGCCGACGTCTTCGAGGGGCTGGAGCTGTCCTGGCGCCGCTGGAAGGGCACGGAGAGCGTGGCCCGCGCGGTGGAGGAGGCGCAGAGGGGCTTCGACGCGCGCGCGCCGTATCGCTCGGTGCCCGCGCTGCTGAAGGTGCACGAGGCGCTGTCCGCGCTGCCGGACGAGCACCCGTGGAAGGCCGTGAAGCTGCGCGAGACGGAGGCGCTGGTGGCCGCGTGCGCGGGCCTGTTCCTGGAGGCGCGGGCCGCCGAGGCCACGGGCACGCCGGGCACGTCGGTGGCGGTGACGCTGCACGCGCTGAACCGCTCGCCCGCGGCGCTGAAGCTGGTGAGCGTGACGCTGCCGGGTGGGGAGCGCGTGGCGGTGGACTCGGTGCTCGCGGAGCACGCGCCGCTCAAGCTGGAGAAGAAGCTGGCCCTGCCGCAGGACGCGGCCGTCACCACGCCGTACTGGCTGCGCAAGCCCGTCTCCGGCGGATTGTTCGCGCTGGAGGACGCGGACCGCGCGCTGACGGGGCTGCCCGAGGCGGGGCCGGCGTTGTCGGTGTCGTTCGTGTACGAGGCCGCGGGGCGTCGCCTCACGGTGACGCGGCCGGTGGTGCACGTGTGGACGGACCCGGTGCGCGGGGAGCTGTACCGCGCGTTCGAGGTCGTCCCCGCCGTCACCGCGACGCTGGAGCGGGACCGGGTGATGTTCCCCAACGGCGCGGCGCAGTCGGTGGCCGTGGTCCTGGGCGCGGGGCGTGGGGACGTGAGCGGCAAGGCGCGGCTGGAGCTGCCGAAGGGCTGGCGCTCGGAGCCCGCGGAGCATGCGTTCCAGTTCGCCACGCGCGGTGATGCGCGCACCGTGCACTTCAAGGTGACGCCCCCGAAGGGCGCGACGCAGAAGGGCCGCCTGCGCGTTGTCGTCGACGTGGGCGGGCGCGCCGAGTCGTGGCGGGTGAGGACCGTGTCGTACGAGCACCTGCCTCCCCTGGCGGTGCGGCAGGACTCGGAGGCCACGCTGGTTCCCTTCGCGCTCGCGACGAAGGTGAAGCGGCTGGGCTACATCCCTGGCCCGGGTGACAAGGTGGCGGAGAGCCTGGCGGCGGTGGGCTACGAGGTGACGGTGCTGCCCGAGGAGCGGCTGGACGCGGAGAAGCTGGAGCGCTTCGACGCCATCCTCGTCGGCGTGCGGGCCTTCAACGCGAACCCGCGCCTCGCGGTGCACCGCGAGCGACTGCTCGACTACGTGAAGCAGGGTGGGCGCCTGGTGGTGCAGTACAACACCAACAGCCGCGTGGGGCCGCTGTCGGCGTTCGTCGGGCCGTACCCGCTGGAGATTGGCCGCGAGCGTGTGACGGACGAGACGGCGGTGATGACGCCGGTGTCGGCGGACGAGCCACTCTTGCGCGCGCCCAACCGGCTGACGTCCGCGGACTTCGACGGCTGGGTGCAGGAGCGCGGGCTGTACTTCGCGTCGAAGTGGGACGACAAGTACCGCCCGGTGTTCGCGATGAACGACGCGGGCGAGGAGCCGCTGAAGGGCTCGTTGCTCGTCGCGCGTCATGGCAAGGGCGTGTTCGTCTACACGGGCCTGGCCTTCTTCCGTCAGCTCCCCGCCGGGGTCCCCGGCGCCTACCGCCTCCTGGCGAACGTCCTCGCGCAATGAGCCCTCCCGTGAACCCCTCCTCGTCTCCCGCGCCCGTCGAGAAGCGGCCGGAGCTGGATGACGCGCCGCCGCTGCTCGGCTCGTGGCGCAACGTCTACCTGCTGGTGGTCGGCTCCTTCGTCCTCTTCGTCGTCCTGTCGGCGGCGCTCACCTGGGTGTACTCGTGACCTTGCTCGACTGGGGGGTGCTGGTCGGGACGATTGTGTTCATCGTCTCATGGGGGTTGTGGAAGTCGCGGGGCTCGAAGAGCACGGAGGAGTACCTGCGGGGGACTCGTGAGCTGAAGTGGCCCACCATCGGCCTGGCGGTGATGGCCACGCAGGCCAGCGCCATCACGTTCCTCTCCGTTCCGGGGCAGGCCTACGAAGACGGCATGCGCTTCGTGCAGTTCTACTTCGGACTGCCGTTCGCGATGATTCTCATCAGCGCGGTCTTCGTCCCCATCTACTACCGGCTGAACGTCATCACGGCGTACCAGTACCTGGAGTCGCGCTTCGACTTGAAGACGCGCCTGTTCGGCGCCTTCCTGTTCCTGGTGCAGCGGGGACTGGCGGCGGGCATCACCGTCTACGCGCCGGCCATCATCCTCTCCACGATTCTGGGCTGGGCGCTGGAGCCCACGGTGGTGGCGATGGGGGCGCTGGTCATCCTCTACACGGTGACGGGCGGCTCCACCGCCGTCAGCCAGACGCAGAAGCAGCAGATGGTGGTGATGATGGGCGGCATGGTGGTGGCCGCGCTGGTCATCCTCTGGCGGCTGCCCTCGCACGTCTCATTCGGTGACGCGGTGGATGTCGCGGGCGCGTTCGGTCGGATGAACGTGGTGAGCTTCGACTTCAACGTGCAGGACCGTTACAACTTCTGGTCCGGACTCACGGGCGGCTTCTTCCTGGCGCTGTCGTACTTCGGCACGGACCAGTCACAGGTGGGCCGCTACCTGACGGGGCGCTCCATCACCGAGAGCCGGCTGGGGTTGTTGTTCAACGGCGTGCTGAAGATTCCGATGCAGTTCCTGATTCTCTTCGTCGGAATCCTCGTCTTCGTCTTCTACCAGTTCAGCACGCCGCCCCTGTTGTTCAACGAGACGCTGGGCGAGCGGATGCGAGGCTCCGGGCAGGCGGCGGAGTACGCGGCGCTGGAGACGAAGTGGGAAGAGGTGCAGTCGAGCAAGCGCGCGCAGGTGGAGCGGTACCTGTCGGCGGAGGACGAGGCTTCGCGCACGGGTGTGCGTGAGGCGCTGCGTGCGGCGGCGGGGGAGGCGAGCCAGGTCCGCAAGGACGCCAAGGCGCTGGTGACGCGGGCGCTGCCGGGGGCGGAGACGAAGGACTCGGACTACATCTTCATCGGCTTCGTGAAGCAGTGGCTGCCCAGCGGGCTGTTCGGTCTGCTCATCGCGGTCATCCTGTCCGCGGCGATGAGCTCCATCGCGAGTGAGCTCACCGCGCTGGGGGCGACGACGACGGTGGACTTCTACCGGCGGGTGTTCCGTCCGGAGGCCTCGGACCGGCACGTGCTCATCGCGTCGAAGTTGTTCACGGTGTTCTGGGGATTGGTGGCGGTGGGGTTCGCGACCTTCGCGTCGCTGCTCGACAACCTCATCCAGGCGGTGAACATCCTGGGCTCGATTTTCTATGGGACGGTGCTGGGCATCTTCCTGGTCGCGTTCTTCCTCAAGTTCGTGCGAGGGCATGCGGTGTTCACCGCGGCGGTCATCTCGCAGGCGACAGTGATTGGGCTCTTCATGCTCAGTGACATCGGCTACCTCTGGTACAACGTCATCGGCTGCGCGCTCGTCGTGGCGCTGAGTCTGGTGGCGCAGTCGGTGCTGCCGCGTGGACCGGAGGCCGCTCCGGCTCCGGGGGCCTGAGCAGGGCGCGGGCTACAGCGCGCCTGCGTCACCGCGGGCCGCTGTCGCTGGACATGCGACCATCGCGGAGCCAGCGGCCGCCGCCCTGGTCTGCGCATCTGCTGGCGCAGAAGGCGTCCTTGTCGTCGAGCGGAAGTCGCAGGCCATCCGAGAAGGTTCCGTCGTGACAGGCGCACACGGTGCCGATGTCCGCGAAGCCGACATAGGCCACTCCGAAGACTGCGCTGCTCAGGATGGCGATGAGAAGCCAAGGCCGTTGGCTCATGGGCGGACCTGTGTGGGCTGGGACATGGCGTGAGCCTCGCCGGATGGCTGCATTCGAGCGCAACGGGCTTTCAATAGAAGACATCCCCTGGAACTGGACGGCCTCACGTTCCGCGAGCTGCCCACTCGCTGAGCAGCCGCGGTCCGCGGAGTCGGCTCAAGCCGCCACGGCCTCCGTGATGCTCATCGCCGTCGGCGTGGGCAGGATGCGCGAGAGCTTCAAGTCCGCCTGGGCGAAGAGCTCGCGGAAGTCCTCTTCCGTCCGCTCGCGCCCCGGAAGGGAGGCCAGCATCATCACGTCCAGCACCTTGCCCCCGTGCGGCCCATTGCCCGGAGGAATGACGGTGTCCACCACGAGCACGCGTCCACCCTCCGCCATCGCCGACCGGCAGTGGCGCAGCAGCGTGACGCACGTCTCGTCGTTCCAGTCGTGGAGGATGCGCTTGAGCACGTACGCATCCGCCCCCGCGGGCACGGACTGGAAGAAGTCCCCCTCCACCAGCTCGCACCGCTCCGTGAGTCCCGCCCGCGCGACTCGCGACCCCGAGAGCACGTGCGCATGGTCGAAGAGCACGCCTCGCGCCTGGGGCGCCGCCTGGAGAACTTCGATGAGGAATCCGCCGTGCCCACCACCCACGTCGACCACGCGCCGCAGCGGCGTGAAGTCGTAGCTGCCCGCGATGGCCTTGTTCTCCATGTCGGAGAGGCTGGACATGCCCTGGTGGAAGATGTCGCCCTGGACCGGGTCGCTCGTCAGGTAGTCGAAGAAGGGCTTGCCGAAGATACGGTCGAACGGCGTCTGCCCCGTGCGCACCGTCTGCGTCAGCTCGCCGGTGGGGGCCCAGAAGATTCTCTGCGTCAGCATGCGCACCGCGCTGAGCAGGGAGCCGGGCGCATCCGTGCGCAGGTACTCCGCGGCGGGCGTCAGCGAGAAGCGTCCTGCTTCATCCTCGGCGAAGACCTCCACGCTCGCGAGCAGCCGGAGGACCCGATAGAGGGACTGCGCATGCACGCCCAGCTCCTCCGCGAGCGATGCCGCGCTCCGAGGCCCCTGGACCAGGCGGTCCGCGACGCCGAGCTCCGCCGCCGTGGACAGCGCGCCGGAGAGGATGAAGCCAAAACCCAGGTCGACGATGCGCTGCGCGGGATGCACGGTAGGTGGAGTCATGGCGACATCTTCACGCAGTCCTCCAGCACGATGCCAATGGCCTGACACACCCGCAGTCCCAGGTGGATTGGCGTGCCGCGTCAGCGCGACGTCAGAGCAACGTCTCGATTTCGGTCGTCAACGCCTCCACGGAGGGCACGTCGTCCTCCTCGAGCGGCGCGCTGACGTGGAGGGTGCCGTCTTCGAGCCCCAGGCGCCTGGGCCCTCCCTCGATGATGACGCGCTGGAGGCCCGCCTTCACTGTCTCGCGGCCGAGCTCGGCCTGCGCTGTCGCCTTGAGCGCCCCAGCCACGGCATTGGCGAGCAAGACCAGCCCCCGGAGCGGCTCACCGTCCGCGGTCTTGTCGATGGCGGGCTCCCAGCTCAGCTCGCCGCCCAACAGGGCCACCAGCTCCTTGCGCTGGGCCTCCATCAATCGGCGCGCTCCAAGGCGCGTGGGTGCGGGCTCGGCGAGTGGGGACAGGCCCTCGGGCGCCAGCGTCCCGACGAAGCCCGCCGCGTCATGCACGGTGAGCGCCTCGATGGACCCCAGCGCGACGTACGTCGCATCCGGGCCCGCGTCATTCCGCGACGGTGCGCCGCCGCGAACGAGGACGAACACCTCCTGGCGCAGCTGCGCGAGCGCCAGGATGGTGCCGCTCAGCTCCCGCCCGCTGCGCAGATGCAGCGTGACGCGGGGCAGTCGGACCTGCTCCCCGCGCAGCTCGCGCTTCTGGAGCGCCGCGAGGTCGTCCAGCACCTCCGCGAGCGGCCGCGCCGACAGCGCACGCAGCTTGCGTTCGTCCTCGGTCATGGGCGGGACCTAGAGAATGGCCTCGATGGCGCCGCGCAGGTCGTCCTCTCCGTAGAGCTTGTCCGAGTAGCCGTAGAAGCTCTCGCGCACGAAGAGGGTGTTGTCCTTGATCTCCACGCTCTTGTCGCCCGGGTTCTCCGCGCTCTTGGCGACGTTCTGGAAGACGATCTTGCTGAACTTCGCCTTCGCGGCCTCCTTCCCGAGGTCGTCCGCGCAGATGCTCTTCATCACGGTGACGACGAGGCCCGGGCCGTACGACTCGTAATAGTAGTCGTAGCAATCGAGGATGGTCTTGTCCTCGGGGAAGCTGGCGGTGTCGATCTCGAATGGCATCTCGAAGCCGATGGCGGCATTGAGCTCCGACTGGAAGCGCGGGGAATGAGAATCCCGGATGGCCACGATGCGGCGACGCTCTGCGAGACCCATGGTGTGTTCCTGTCTCTGACGGGTGTGGGACGAAAGCACGCAGTGTCCCCACCCAGGTCTTCCACGTCAACCGGATGGGGCCGCCCAGGGGAAGCCAATGGCATGACATCCCGGGCGTCCCGGGCGGTTTGCCCTCCTGCCGCCCGCCGGACAATCTGTGTCGCAACACCTCACACCCAACTGTGCAGGTCCGCCATGGCGCGAGTGTGAAACATGGTCGCGCGCACGCGAATGCGTTAGGTCTGCGCTCCCACCGCCGTCGCACGCGCTGCCCGCGCGCAGGGAGGCACCTTCCCAATGCTGGACTCCGCTGCATCGTCCTCGTCCCCCGCCTTCGAGGTGAAGGGCGAGGATGGCCACGTCATCTCCGACGACTTCTCCCGCCTCGACCTGGACCTGGTGCACGGCTTCCTGACGAAGACGTACTGGAGCCCGGAGATTCCCCGGGAGACGGTGGAGCGGGCCTGGCGTCACTCGCTGGCCTTCGGTCTGTACGCGGCGGATGGCGCGCAGGTGGGCGGCTGCCGCGTGGTGACGGACCGGGCGACCTTTGCCTACCTCGCCGACGTGTTCGTCCTGGAGTCACAGCGTGGCAAGGGTCTGAGCAAGTGGCTGATGCGGGTCGTCTTCTCCCACCCGGACCTCCAGGGGCTGCGTCGCTTCATGCTGGCGACGAGAGATGCACATGGGCTGTACGCGCAATACGGTTTCACGGCGCTGACGGCACCGGAGCGAATCATGGAGCGCGTGGACCCGGACGTGTATCGGCGAAAGAGGCAGGACGCGCGCTGACGCAAGCGGCCCTGGCCGGGCTATCTTCGCCCGGACGAGGAGCGGCCCATGGCGAATGGACAGAGGCGGGGCGCGGGGCCCGGCCGGAACGAGGAGCCCCGCATCGCGCCCGAGGACGAGGACGCGACGCGCGACATCCCGATGTCCTACGCCCCGGAGGAGACCCGCGTGGCGCCTCCGGACCCGCCCGCTTCCGAGACTCGAATCGGTCCCCAGGACCTGGTCGACGAGCAGGAGGACATCGTCACCGAGGCGCGCAAGGGGCAGAACATGCCGCCGCCGCGAGGTGTCGCCGGTCGAGGTCCCGAGGCCCGTGGCGCGGCCCGGGGCCAGGAAATCATCGTCACCGAGGCCCGCTCCCACCGGAGCCCCTCCGCGGGGGATGCACGCGCGGGCCGGGGCCAGGAGGCCATCGTCACCGAGGCCCGGCCCAGCCGACCTCCGGCGCGAGGAGGCGCGGAGAGCGACCTGCCACCGAAGGGACGCGCCGCTGGCCGCGCCCCACCGGAGGACCCCAGGGGCCGCGCTGGTGCACGCGGCGCACAGGAGCGCATCCAGGAGTTGGACCTGGATGAGGACGAGGACACCAACGCGTCCGCTGCTCACGCCGGAGGTGACGACGAGGAGTTCCAGCTCTTCACCAGCGGCAGTGCCGAGGACGAGCACCTGCCCTTCGCCACGGAGCTCCGAGGCGGAGGCTCGGCTCCAGCGGTGGGGATGCGAGGAGGCTCGGCGACGGCGGCGGGGATGCGAGGAGGCTCGGCGACGGGAGTGCGAGATGGCGCGGCCCCGGCGGTGCGAGATGGCGCGGCCCCGGCGGTGCGAGGTGGCTCGGCTCCCGCGGGGATGCGCGGAGGCTCGACGGGGGAGGGGCGAGGTGGCTCGGCGCCCGCGACGGAAGTGCGCGGAGGTCCAGCCCCCGCGACAGAGGTCGCCGGTGGCCCGCCCCGCGTGGAGCGGGTGAAGGTTCCCGCGAGCAACTGGCTGTCACGCGGGAGTGAGAAGCCGCAGGCCTCCGGCGGGCTCGCGGCGGGAGTCGTACGGCTCAGCCCCCTGGAGCCCGCGGCGGGCAAGGTGGCTGCGGCGGCCGAGGAGGGCCCCGCGCTGCGGACGATGTTCGCCAACCACTCCGCGCTGCTCGCGGAGCAGCTGCGCGAGGCCCTGTCCAAGAAAATGTACGGGCGCGGACCGCACCGCGTGCTGCGCATCGACGAGCCCGAGGGCCCCAGCACCGCGGGCGGCAAGCTGGCCCGGCAGAACATCTCCCTGGTGCCGCGCAAGGGCTCCGGCCCGTCCCTGGTGTGCGGCTGGGTGGACGTCTCCAAGCGCGAGGCCCAGCTGCGCAACCACGAAGCGGTGGCGAAGCGCTACGAGTCCCACCACGGCGAGCCGCTGGAGCTGGTGGCCGAGGAGTACGAGCGCTTCCTCAACGACGTCGAGGAGGTGCTCGCCAAGGCCGTCATCAAGGTCCGCCTCATCGTCCCCGAGGAGCAGGCCGGAGCCCGCCTGGTGGCTCCGGCCGTCCAGGCCCGCGCGAAGGGCGGCGTCCCCATGGTGCTGGTGCTCGTGCTCATGGGGCTCGCCTTCGCGCTCGGCCTGTTCGTCGGGAAGACGCCGGGCTGAAGCCCGCGTCAGGCCGGCGGCGGCGCCTCGCGCGCCCAGTGGCGGTGCGCGGCGATGGCCTTGGCGAACATCTGCCCGAAGCCCCGCGTCTCGTTCTTCGCGCTGCGGATGACGCCCAGCGCGTCATCCAGCCCCTTCGCCATCGGCGTGGAGAACCCCGCGGCGTCCAGCATGGAGGTGGCCGCGCCCGACAGCGCCAGCGCCTTGCAGTGCACGTACGCCTCTCGCACGAAGTCCACCGCGAGCGGCACCTTCTTCAGCGTGGCCACGCTGCGCTCGCCGCCGGGCACATAGACGGCGTCGTACAGCACGGAGGACGCTGTCAGGTACGTCTTCACCGGCTTCTCCTCGCCGCCGTCCGCGCTGGCGACGGGGCCGAGCGTGGGGCCCACCACCTCCACGATGGCGCCCAGCCCCTCGAGCGTCTTGCGCACCTGCGACAGCTCCCGTCCGGCGAATCCGTCCGCGACGAGCACCGCCACCTTGCGCGTCATGATGGAGTCGTGCGGCGTGTTCAGCTGGCTCAACGCTGGTGACGCCGTCAGCTTGGAGACGGGCTTGCTCTCCGGCTGCTTGCCGAGCTTGGGCGGCGCGACGCCCACCGCGTTCGCCACGCGCACGGCCAGGTCCCGGTCGATGTTCACCAGGACCTTGTTCACCACGCGCTCGCGAATCTCCTCGCGCTCCACCTTGCCAAGCTCGAACTCGAGCGCGGCCATCAGGTGCTCACGCTCGGGCTTGGACAGGCTGTTGTAGAAGAGCGTGGCCTGGCTGAAGTGGTCCGCGAAGCTGCCGCTGCGCGCGCGAATCTTGTGCCCCTCCACGCGCTCCTGGCGGTGGACGAAGGCGGACTTGGGGTTGGCCAGCATGGGGCAGCCGCCGCCCAGCGAGTTGGGGTGGTAGTTCGCGCGGCTGGTGTTGATGCTCTGTCGCCCGAAGCCGTCCTGCTGGTGGTTGTTCACCGGGCAGACGGGCTTGTTGATGGGCAGCTCCGCGAAGTTGGGTCCACCCAGGCGCGTCAGCTGCGTGTCCAGGTACGAGAAGATGCGCGCCTGCAGCAGCGGGTCATTGGTGAAGTCGATGCCCGGCACGACGTTGGACACGCAGAAGGCCACCTGCTCCGTCTCGGCGAAGAAGTTGTCCGGGTTGCGGTCCAGCACCAGCTTGCCGACCTTCTGCACCGGCACCAGCTCCTCGGGCAGCAGCTTCGTCGCGTCCAGCAGGTCGAAGCCGTACTTCAGCTCGTCGCCCTCGGGGATGAGCTGCAGGCCCAGCTCGTACTCGGGGAAGTTCCCGGACTCGATGGTGTCCCACAAGTCCCGGCGGTGGAAGTCCGGGTCCTTGCCGGACACCTTCTGCGCCTCGTCCCAGACGAGCGAGTGCGTCCCCAGCACCGGCTTCCAATGGAACTTCACCAGCGTCGCCTTCCCCTTGGCGTTGACCAGCCGGTAGGTGTGGACGCCGAAGCCCTCCATGTGTCGGAAGGAGCGGGGGATGGCCCGGTCCGACATCAGCCACATCACCATGTGCGCCGTCTCCGGGACGAGCGACACGAAGTCCCACAGCGAGTCGTGCGCCGAGGACGCCTGCGGAATCTCGTTGTGCGGCTCGGGCTTCACCGCGTGGACGAAGTCGGGGAACTTGATGCCGTCCTGGATGAAGAAGACGGGCATGTTGTTGCCGACCAGGTCGTAGTTCCCCTCGGGCGTGTAGAACTTGGTGGCGAAGCCGCGCACGTCGCGCACGGTGTCCGCCGAGCCGCGCGAGCCGCCCACGGTGGAGAAGCGCACGAAGACGGGCGTCTTGAGGCTGGGGTCCGTGAGGAAGCGCGCCTGGGTGTAGCGCTCCAGGGATTCGTAGACCTGGAAGTAGCCATGCGCGCCGGCGCCCCGGGCGTGCACGGCGCGCTCGGGGATGCGCTCGTGGTCGAAGCGCATCATCTTCTCGCGGAAGTGGAAGTCCTCCAGGAGCGTGGGGCCGCGCAGGCCCGCCTTCAGCGAGTTGTCCGTCTCCGAGATGGGGATGCCCTGGTCCGTCGTCAGCACCGTGTCCTCCTGGTGCATGCGGTAGGGCTCCAACTGCTCGTTCTTGCTGGGAGGCGGCGGTTTCGGCTTCGACGGAGTCTTTCGCGGCGGCATGAGAGCTCCCGGACGGCGAGGAACGCGCCGGCACCTGGCGCGCTCGCGGTCTACGCCTCGCGCCGCATGAGAGGGGAACGGCGCGTGCCCCGTGGCGCGCGAGCGTTCACCACCCGCCATGTCTGCCTTCAGGAGGGCCGAGAGGTCGACACTCCGGACGCCAGACGCGACGATGCCTCCGCGTTGGGGGCACGGAGGCGTCGGGAGTCAGCGTGGCCGAGGCGCGCTCGGCCCTCGCCGTTCACGGCGTGGGCTGGGCGACGACCGGCGCGGCGGCAGCGGCCTCGGCGGCGGCCTTCTCCTCGGCGGCCACTCGCGCGGTCTCGGCCTCGGCGCGCTTCTTCACCTCCGCCTCCACGACGCCCTTCAGGTTGGCGAGCCCCTTCTCGAAGTCCTTCCCCACCATCGCGTCCATGTCCATGAGCAGGCTGAAGGCCTTGCCCATGAAGTCGTTGGTGCCGCTCATGGCCCAGGTGACCTCGGTGCCGCCGGCCACCGGCTTGAAGTGGAAGTCCGTGAGGTTCGTGGCCGCCCAGGGCTTGATGAACTCCAGCTTGACGCGCACGTGCTCGGGGGCGCGGCTCTGCTCGATGGTCATCCGGCCCTCGCCCACCTGCTCGTTGCCGGTCCACGCGTAGCCCGCGCCGACGCCGCTCTGGGGGCCGGAGTAGGTGGTCTTCATGTTCGGGTCCAGCGCCGCCCAGGGCGACCACGCGTTCCACTGGTGGAAGTCGTTTACCTGCGCGAAGGCCACGTCCGAGGGGCCGGGCAGCGTCGCGGTGCGCTGGATGGTGAACTCGGCGGGGCGGGAGGCGATGACGCCCACCAGGATGAGGATGGCGGCGGCGAGGCCGACGAGCAGCTTCGTGAGCATGGGGTGCGGTCCTTGTGTCCGGGCGGCCGCCAGCAGGGCGCCAGCCCGGGGGCGCGTCATAGAGGCTCCCCGCCGGCCAGCACAAGGCACCCCGTGTCGAACGGAGCAGCCCTTCCGGGTGGAAACGCAGCGGGGCCCGACCCGGACGCGCCGTGTCGAGCCCCGCCTTTCCTTCGCGCCTTGGAGGGCGCGAGGGGCTAGTTGTAGGTGGCCGTGTACGTGCCGGCGGGAGCGGCGTCGATGAACGCGAAGCTCACGCCCTTGATGGTGCGAATGACCGTCGTCACCGGCGAGCCGGCGCGGGTGACGACGGTCAGGTTGCGGCCGTTGGCGGCGCGCGTGGGCACCATCAGCGACAGGTTGCGCGCCGGGTTGATGACGTTGAACGTCAGCTGCGTCCCGGTGAAGGCCAGCGACGACACCTGCGTCGCCTCGCGCGCGTCGACCCAGTCGAGCAACTGGCGCGCGGTGATGACGGGCACGCCGTCACGCTTGGCGGCGGCGATGATGGTCGCCGAGCCCGCGGTGCCCGCCGACGAGTGCGAGTCCACGTGCATGTTGGCGTTGATGGCGGCGTAGTAGCCCTTGGTGCCGAGCGCGTTGGCCAGCAGCGTGTCGATGTGCGTGGAGAGCGTCTGCCCGGACTCGTCCGTCAGCTGCGTGGCGAGCTGGTAGACGTCCAGCGGCGTGCCGTCCAGGTCCGCGAAGCGCATGGGCAGACCGGTGCCGGTGAAGAGGCCCGGCCGGTCGAGCACCCACTCGTGGGGCCAGTAGTAGTAGTTCGTGTCCAGGCGGATGCCGTGCAGGCGCGACACCTTGGGCTGGGTGGACCAGTCGCTGAACGCGATGCAGTGCGTGCGGTTGGTGGTGGGCGAAGGCACGAGCGGATAGGCCTGCGCGAAGCCCTGGAGCTGCGGGGTGAAGAAGGCCGGGTCCAGCGTGTTGGCCGTGTAGTCCGCGCAGCCGGTATTCACATGCAGGGCGTACTCGAAGCCCTGGGCCACGTAGCTGTTGGCCTGGGTGGCCGTCAGCCCGCCGACGTAGTCATAGACGGTGCCGCGGATGCACTCCCAATCCGCCACGCTGCAGCCCGGGGCGCTGTCGGCCAGGTACTGGTTCCACCGCGTGGTGGTGAGGCCGCTGGGGTGACCGTCGCCCGTCATCACCACCACGGCCTTGTGCGAGCGCGGGAAGTACCACAGGCGCGGCAGCGGCACGGAGCTCGTCTGGTGCAGCACGTTGGCCAGGAGGCGCTGCTGCTCGTCCGCCTGGGGAATCTGGACCTTGTCCATGTTCACCCAGTCCGGCTGCGGGTCGAACGCCGCGTTGCCGTAGAACATGTCGTTGGCGCGAGCGCCCGGGCCGATGGTGGAGCCGTCCCGGTTCTGTCCCTGCCACGCCGGGTTGCCCTGGCGGGTGAGGACCACGGACTTCGCCAGGTCATACATGAAGGCGGTGGCCGTGCCGCTGCCCACGGTGCGCTGGCTGATGGCGGTGTACGTCGTCGCGGTGGCGGCGTCGGAGTAGAGCGTGGCCACGGTGCGCGTGCCGGCGGTGACGGTGCGGCGGTCCGCGGGGCCGTGGTACTGCATCGTCTCCGCGGTGATGCCCGTGCCCGGCGCCTGGGTGGCATTGACCAGGAGGTAGCCATTGCTCAGCGTGCCCTGCGAGGCATTGAGCCCGAGCAGCGACTGGAGGTTGGCGGCGGGGCGCAGCGCGATGAGGCTGCCGCCCGCGTTCACCCAGTTGGTGATGAGCGTCACCTGGGCGGCGCCCAGCGTCTGCTCACCGAGGATGAGGACCTTGTAGTCATTGAGCGGCACGCTGACGCCCAGGTTGCCCGCGTCGGTGGTGGCGAAGGACGCGATGCCCTCGGCCTCCAGGATTTCGCGCAGGTAGTCCGTGAAGGGGTTGCCCGGCGCGGTGGCCACGAGCACGGGGCCAGCGCCCTGGACGCCCGGACGGGGCGGCGGGCCGTAGGACTCGAAGATGACGTCCACCCAGTAGTTGGTGTTCTGGTGGCTGCCGCTGGGGAAGGTGGACGCGGAGGCGTAGGTGTAGACGCCGTTGCCACCGGAGGTGGTGGCGCCGGGCAGGGCGTGCAGGGGCGGGGAGTCCACGCCGTTGGCCAGGCCGTTGTTGTTGAACGAGTAGCCGCCGAGCGGCGCGAAGTACGACGCCACATACGTGGTGCCGGCGGTGATGGCCACGGGCGAGGCGAACGTCACCTCCTGCCAGCCCACGGCCGTCTCGTTGGTGAAGGTGGCGGTGGCCAGGTTCAGCCCGGTGGCGCTCCACAGGTTGCCCACGTGGGTGCCGTTGTTGCCGGCGCCCTTGTAGAAGCGCACGCCCTTGACCTGTCCATCCACGTCCGAGCGGAACTTCACGCCCAGCTCCACGGGCAGCGTCTCGGTGGAGGTGGCATTGGCCGGCAGCGCGTTGGGCGGGAAGATGCGGTAGGCGTCGTCCTGCGGCTGCGTCGGGGGCGGCGCGCCGGTGGCCTGGAAGACGACGTCCACCCAGTAGTTCGAGTTCTCGAAGCTGTTGACGGGGAAGGTGCCCGCGGCGCCGTAGGCGAAGATGCCGTTGCCGCCGCTGGTGGCGCCCGGCAGCGCGAACAGGGGCGGGGTGTCCTGTCCGGTGGCGAGGCCGCCCTGCTCGAAGGCATAGGCGCCCACGGGCGCGTGGTAGGACGCGATGTACGTCGTGTCCGCGGCGATGGTGACCGGCGTGGAGAAGAGGACCTGCTGCCAGCCGGTGGCCGTCTCACCGGTGAAGGTGGCGAACGCCAGGCGCTGGCCATTGACGCTCCACAGGCTGCCCACGTGGGTGCCGGTGTTTCCCGCGCCCTTGTAGAAGCGCACGCCCAGCACGTCGCCGGTGACGCTCGTCTTGAACTTCACGCCCAGCTCCACCGGGGCGGAGTCATTGGTGACGGAGGCGACGGGAGGCGTGGGGTTGGAGGGCCAGAGCGTGACGGGCTCGGCCGGGCGGAAGACCACGTCCACCCAGTAGTTGGAGTTGCCGAACGCGGTGGCGGGGAAGGAGCCCGCGGCGCCGTAGGTGAACACGCCGTTGCCGCCGTTCGCGGGGCCGGCGAGCGCGTGCAGCGGCGGGGCGTCGTGGCCCGCGGCCAGGCCGCCGTTGTTGAACGCGTAGGCGCCGTTGGGCGCGTGGTACGAGGCCACGTACGTCGTGTTGGCGCTGATGCGCACCGGCGTGGAGAAGAGCACCTGCTGCCAGCCGGTGGCCGTCTCACCCGTGAAGGTGGCGAACGCCAGGCGCTGACCGGTGGCGCTCCACAGGCTGCCCACGTGGGTGCCGGTGTTGGTGGTGCCCTTGAAGAAGCGGATGCCCAGGATGTATCCCTCGACATCCGAGCGGAACTTCACGCCGAGCTCCACGGCGGAGAAGTCATTGGTGACGGACGCGACGGCGGGGGTGGAGCCGGGCGTGAACAGGGTGAAGGTCGGCTGGGCTCGGGCGGCGGCGGGCAGCACGAGCAGCACCGCGGCCAGGAGCGCCAGCGTGGGGACACGCGGCACGCTCGCGACCCGCGCGGGTCGTGACTTCGGGGGTGTCATTCGGACTTCTCCTTGGGGGGATGGCACGACAGGGCAAGGCAGGCACGGCGGCGCCATGTCTAACCCAGACATCGTGCTCATTTCCAATCGAAGTCGCTGACTGAACGTTCGCGATTCATTGCCATCTCGCGCGATTTTTCGTCTGTATCGAGCGCGCGCTGAGATGGGAAACCACGTCGGACAATGGAGGTGCGGGGTGCTCCAGGTGGGTGTCTCAGGGCATGTCAGACGCTTGCTGTAGAACGAGCGGCCCCGAGCCGTGTCTCGACCTGGTGACGAGCGACCCGTGTGTCTCGGGTCGCTCGGGGAGCCGCGTGGAATCAGGCCGGCAGCGAGCCCTCGCCGGTGGAGAGGATGTTCATGAAGTCCTTCACCTTGCGCACGTAGGTGGCGTCACCGGTGCCGGCGGGGATTGCATCCGGGTTGCTCTTGTCCACGCCGTTGGGGCCGGAGTTGTAGGCGCGCAGCGCCAGGTCCCAGCCGCCGAACTGCTCCTTCATGTCCTTCATGTAGCAGGCGCCCGCGAGGATGTTGGTGGCGGGGTCGGACAGGTCCTTGCCGGCCAGCTCCGGGTGCTTCGCCTGCAGCTCCTTGAACGTGTTGGGGTTGACCTGCATCAGGCCGATGTCCGTCAGCCCGTTGCCGCCGTTGGTGGTGACGGCGGCGAGGTCACCGCGCGACTCCTGCCAGATCTGCGCGGCGAGCATCTCCGCGGGCACGCCCGTCTTGGCGGCGGCGGACTCGATGGCGCTCCGGAACTTCTCCAGGCCCGGGGGCAGGTTGCCGCCGAGCTTGCCCGAGCCCTCGGTGGGCACCGAATCCGTGCTGGTGGGCGGCGTCAGCGGGGAGGTGCCGAAGCTGGAGGGCGGCGTGGAGGCGCTCGCCCTGCGCGTCTCCGGAATGGCCACCGG
>NZ_SRLW01000093.1:0-31905 GCF_006518215.1 Myxococcus sp. AB025B | reverse complement strand
AGGGTGATGGGGGCCGTGGCGATGCTCGGCGCGCTGGTGGGCACCGTGGCGGCGCTGGCGGGCGGGCGGCTGTGGCTGGACGCCACGCTGCTTCTCGTGGGCGTCTTCGTGATGACCTTCGCGCGGTGCTACGGCGACACGGCGGGCTCGGTGGGGGAGAAGCTCGCGGTCATCTTCGTGGCGTCGCTGGGCGCGCACGCGGTGGAGCTGGACGCGGCGCTGACGCGCGGGGGCGCGCTGCTGTTGGGCGGAGGCTGGGCGATGCTCCAGTCGCTGGTGCTGTGGCCGGTGCATCCGTATCGCCCCTCGCGCCGGGCCATCGCGGACGTGTACCTGTCGCTGGCGGCGGGCGCGAGGGACCTGGCGACGCTGTCGCGTGAGGGCGCCTCGGCGGAGACGTGGGCGGTGGCCACGGCGCGGCACCTGCCCCTGCGCGCGAAGATCGAGAAGGCGCGCCAGACGCTGGCGACCACGCGGGTGGGGCGCGCGGACGAGACGCTGCGCGGGGAGCACCTGCTCGTGCTGTTGGAGCTGAGCGAGCAGCTGCTCGGGGTGTTGTTCGCCCTGGAGCAGGCGATGGAGGTGGCCAGCCCCGAGCGCGGGCTGGGGCCGGTGCGCGAGGAGGTGGCGCGGGTGTGTGACTGGTCCGCGGACCTCTCGGAGCGGGTGGCCAAGGTGTCGCTCTCCCCGGAGGCCGCGGCCGTCTACTGGCCCCTGTTCCCCACCAACGGCGAGGAGCTGGGGCGACACGACTCGTGGCTGCGGGTGGTCCCCGTCTCGGTGACGGAGCTGCTCGCGCGCCTGCGGGGCCACTGCGTGGCGGCGCAGCGGGCGGCCATGGCCATGCGGCGCGGGGACCCGGTGTCGCTGGAGAACGCCTGGTCGCTGCTGCCCTCCGACGAGCGACGGCCCTTGCTGCAGCCCTTGCGCGCGAACCTGCACTCGCGCTCGGTGGTGCTGCGCCATGCGCTGCGCGCGGGGACGGTGGCCGCCGTGGCGCTGATGCTCACGCGCGCGTTGGGGCTGGGCGAGGCGTACTGGGTGGTGCTCTCCACCATCGGCATCTTGCAGCCCTACTCAGCGAACACGGAGGAGCGCGCGCTCCAGCGCGTCACGGGCACGCTATTGGGCGGGACGCTCGCGGCGGTGATTGCCACGCAGGTGGGCTCGCCGCTGGTGCTCATCGTGGTGATTGGGGTGCTGACGGCCACCTCCGTGTCGCTGTTGCCCCTCAACTTCGGCGCCTTCCAGATTCTGCTCACCCCGGACTTCCTCCTGCTCGCGACGCTGAGCGCGGGGGACTGGACGGTGGCGGAGAACCGCGCGCTCGGGGTGCTGCTGGCGTGTGTGCTGGCCTTGGCGGGGGTGTGGCTCTTGTGGCCCTACCCGGAGCGGCGGCGCTTCCCGGACGCGGCGGCGACGGTGCTGCTCGCGGATGGGAACTACTTCCGCCAGGTGGCGGCGAGCCGCGATGGACGCGAGCCCCGGGTGAGCGCGGCGCGGAGGGATCTGGGCCTGGCGCTGCTCGACGCGGAGGCCTCGTTCGAGCGGCTGATGGCCGAGTACCGGGGCCCCGCGCACCGGCTGGAGCCCGCGATGGCGCTGTTGACGTACTCGCGCAGGCTGGCCGCCTCGGTGACGGCATTGGGGGAGCAGAAGGGCGTGATTGCCTCCTCGGAGGTGCTGGACGTGGTCGCGCACAGGGCGAGCGGCACGCTGGATGTGCTGGCGGAGTCCCTGCGCAAGGGACAGACGCCGCCGCCGATGCCCGAGCTCCCCTTGCGACGCATCGCGAATGACCCGGTGTCGGGGAAGCTGGTGGAGCGGGTGCCTCGGCAGTTGGAAATCCTCCATGGCGCGGTGGAGAAGCTCACTGTCGGATGATTCCGCGTAAGGGGTTTCCGCTAGGGATTGTTCCCGGTGGGTCGTGACTGACGGTTCGGTGGCAACCGGGGTTCGTGACTTCCGATAATCCAGACATGAGCCCCATCAACGAACTGAACCGCCGTCGCCAGCCCGTCGTCCGTCCGCCGGAGCCGCCGCCGGCGGAGAAGAAGACTCCCGCCCAGGCGAAGCCGGCCGCGCCGAACCGCGTGCTGCGGGACGAGTCGCTGTTCGAGACGCCGGGCGCGAAGCCTCGGCTGGAGCTCAACCCGCAGAGGGCCTTGGCGGAGAGCCCCGCGACGCCGCCCAAGGGCGGCCGGCTGGACATCGAGGCCATCTCCAACATGACGGACCCCGTGGCGCGCAACCAGGCCATCACGGAGGGCTACTTCCAGTTGTCCAATGACATGGCGGGGCTGCTTGGCAAGGAGAACGCCAACTGGGCCACCTTCGGGGTCTGGGCTTCCAAGCAGGCCGGGGTGAGCATCCGGCAGGAGGACCTGCCCAAGGTCTTCATGGACCAGCTCAAGAACAGCAACGCCTGGGCCAGTGGCCTGACGGCGGGCGCGCTGTCGGTGCTCAGCCCCGTGGCGCCGCTGCTGGTGGAGGGGCTGAAGGTCCCCATCCGGGACGCGCTCAACCGCGTCAGTGACGCCATCGCGGACGGCAACAAGAAGCTGTTCCAGGACATCGCCCCGGAGTTCCAGCGCTTCACGGAGACCTTCAAGGGCGACACGAAGTACGACGCGGCGAAGGTGGAGAAGTACCTGGCGGCGTTCCCGCCCGGGAAGGAGAACCTCAAGGCGGCCTTCGCCGACTACGCCAAGGCGATGTTCGAGAGCGACCCGAACAAGAAGGCGGAGCTGATGCTGGCCGCCAACAACCGCGTGGGCGTGCACGAGCAGTCGCTCATCCAGGGCGAGGTGGACCGCGCGCTCAACGCGCCGCTCAAGGAGACCTTCCGCCCCATCGCCGAGGGCATCGTGGATGGGTTCGGCAACGCGCTGCCGTTCCCCGGCAACCTCGCCTACAAGGGCGCGGAGGCGACGGGCCTGGTGGACAAGGCCATCGACAGCGTGGTGGACGCGCTGGCCGGCCAGTTCCGCCAGTTCGCGACCGAGCACATGATGAAGATTGGCCTGCCCAATGGCTCGCTCAGCCTGGGGGATGACATCACCCCGGGCAACCAGGGCGCCTTCCCCGAGCATCTGCGCACGATTGAGAGCGGCGACCTCAACCGGCTGCTGGGCCAGTACGACAAGACGCCCAACTCCCTGAGGGGCTCGTCGGCCAATGACTGGTCGAAGTTCGACCAGCGCATGAACTACATCGTCGACCTGTTCCGCTCCCGCCAGAGCGACCCGAGCCTCTTCAACGCGCCCTGAGGCGCCTCAGACGCCAGTGACAGCATTCCCGCCACGTGCCTTCCACCCTGGGAAGGCGTGGAGGTGTGGAATGCGTCCTGGCCTCTGGCTCCTCGGCGTCGTCCTCGTCGTCACGGGCTGTGCCGGGGGCGACGCGTCTTCTCGCAGGGGGACGCTCCAGCAACGCTCCGGGTTGGCGCAAGACGCGTGGCCGGATGCGCGCGGCCGAGCCTGCTCCTCTGCTCCGGATGACCCCTGGATTCCAGGCGCCCAGCGTCCAATCCCAGCGCCGGAAACCCGTGTTCCAGGCATAGACGGAGACCCTCCAGGACGGCTTCCCGCCGCGCCTTGACATCCCTTCCCGGGTGCAGTTGAACTGCGCGCGATTCGCAACTGCGAATCATTCTCAAGTTTCCGCGTGCCCCCGAGGAGGACATGGCGACATCGACCCTGCTGATGGTGCTGGGCCTCGCCGTGCTCCGTGGCGTTGCGCTTCCGGACGGGCTCCATCGCCACCGAGCGAGGGCGCTGGGCGCGCTGTGCGTGGCGGCGTCCGTGGCGTTCGCGGTGAGGGCGCAGGGGTGGGGCGTGGGGCTGACGTGCGCGGTGGTGCTGGCCATGTTGGTGGCGCCGGTGCTGGCGCTGGCGGTGCCGCTGTGGCCCCGGGCGACGCGCTTCGTCTGGCCGGTGTGCGCGCTGGGGCTCGCGGGCCTGTGGCTGGGAGGCGCCTGAGGATGGCGCACCCGCACGGAGCCGCGCGAATCTCCGCCGCCGTCACCGCGGCCCCCGCCGCCGCCGTGCTGGCGAGCCTGGCGCTGCCGGCGGTGGTGCCCGTGGCGGAGGATGTCCGGTTGTTGCTCGCGCTGCTCGTCGTCCTGCCCGCGGTGGCCACCGGCGTGTGTCTGGCGTTGCTCTCCCGGAGCGGCGCGCGCGCATGGGGCGGCTGCGCGCTGGTCTGCGCCCTGTCGTCGCTCGTGTTGGTGCTCACGTGAAGCTGTCGCCCCGGGCCTACGAGATCCTCTGGGACGCGCACGCCTGGGCGGGCGTGCTGTCATCGCTGGTGCTGTTCGTGACGTTCTTCCTGGGCGCGTTCGCCCTGTTCGCGGAGGAGCTGTCGCCCTGGCAGGAGCCCACGTTCCGCGCGCCCGTGGCCGTGTCGGAGGCGCGGGCCGTGGAGCTGGCGCAGCAACTGGCCGAGGCGGAGACCCGGGCGCATCCCGTCTGGTTCGGCATCTCCCTGCCCACCGCCGAGGAGCCCTGGCTGCGGCTGTGGCGCATGTCCCCGGACGGGGCCATCAAGCCGCTCTGGGTGGACCCGGTGTCCGGGCGTCAGCTCGGAGAGCGCAGCGACCTGGGCGAGTTCCTCAACGCGATGCACTTCCTGGAGCCCATCCCCGGCGGCGCGCACCTGACGGGCCTCGCGTCCGCGGTGCTGGTGCTGCTCATCGGCACCGGGCTGCTGCTCCAACTGGGCCGCATGCTGCGAGAGCTCGTCCAGTTCCGCCCCAAGGGCGCGCGGCGGGTCATCTGGTCGGACGCGCACAAGGTGATTGGCGTCATCACCGCGCCCTTCCTGCTCGTCTTCGCGGTGACCGGCGGCGTCCTCTGGCTGGACGACTGGTTCGAACCCGCCGTGGTGAAGACGTCGCTGGACGGCGACCTGAAGGCGCGTGAGCGCATCGTGGACTGGCCCACGCCGCCCGCCGCCGTGGGTCGCGATGCCGGCGCGCCAGACCTGGCGCACGCGCTGGCCGTGGCGAAGCAGCGCTTCCCCCAGTCCGAGCACAGCCACTTCTTCTTCGACCACCTGGGGGACGAGAACGGCACCGTCCACCTGCCGGGGGAGCGCGAGGGCACGCTCCACGCCTTCACCCACGTGCGCGTGGCCCGCACAGGCGAGCTGCTCTGGGCGCGCGAGACCGGGGGCGGGACCCTGTACTCGCAGGTGATGGACCCCCTGTACGGCCTGCACTTCGCCACCTGGGCCCGCTTCCCCGCCAAGGTGCTCTACGCGCTGCTGGCCTTCGTCTCCGCGTTCGGCATCCTCGCGGGCAACCTCTTGTGGCTGGAGCGCCGGCGCGCGAAGGGGCAGAGCCGCTTCGACACCGCGCTCGCGAAGCTCACCTCGGGCTTCAGCGCGGGGCTCGCGCTCGCGGTGGGCGGCGTCTTCGTGGCCAACCAGCTGCTGCCCGCGGAGCTGTCCGAGCGGCCCTTCTGGGAGCACACCGTCTTCCTGGCCACGTGGGGCCTGTCCATCGCCAGCGCCTGGCTGGACGCCTCGCCCGCCAGGCACGCGCGCCGGCTGCTCTGGGGCGCCAGCGTGCTGCTGTTCCTCGTCCCCCTCATCGACGCGGCGCGGACCGGGCGGCTGCCCTTCGCCTCCGGCTCCGCGCACCTGCTGGCGACGGAGCTGGGCCTGTTCGCCCTGGTCCTGGTGCTCGTGGGCGCCGCGGGCGTCATCCGCCGCCTCCAGCGGCCCCCGGTCCTTCCTTCCACCGCACCGGTCGAACCGGAGGCCCCCGCCCCCGTGCCGACCTGAGCTTCACCCCTCCCCCCGAAGACGGAGTTGTCCCCATGAGTACGTTCCGCCGTTTCGCCACGGCCTCGGCCGCCACCTCGCTGCTGCTCTCCTCCGCCCTGGTGGGCTGCGGTGACGACGACGAGAAGAAGCCGGACCCGACGCCCACGGAGAAGCCCGCCTACAGCCTGGCCACGACCGTCTCCCAGACGAACGGCGCCGTCACGTACGTGAGCCTCTTCGACTCGCTGGACGTCACCCGCCTGGACCTCACCAAGGCCAGCGAGCACTCCGGCTACGCCACCATCGGCGCCGTCGAGGGCCAGCTCTTCGTGGGCGACGGCGAGAAGCCGGAGATCTCCCGCTTCACCATCGGCGATGACGGCTCGCTGGTGGCCGCGGGCCGCATCAGCTTCGCCAACTACGGCTTCACCGCCTCGGCGCCGCTCTACCTGAACCAGTTCGTGGACTCCACGCGCGCGTACATGTCGCTGGAGGAGTCGCGCCGCGTGGTGTGGAACCCCACGACGATGCAGATCTCCGGCACCGCCGACGCGCCGGGCCTGGTGCGCGAGCGCGAGGGCCTGGTGGTGAAGACCGGCTTCGACCGCGCCCGCGTCACGCGCGGCAACGACGTGTTCCAGGCGTTCTACTGGACCGACGGCAACTACTTCGACTTCCTGCCCACGTCTCAAATCGCCGTCTACTCGAAGGCGAACGACAGCCTGGTGAAGCTGCTGGACGCGCCCTGCCCGGGGCTCGACGTGGCGACGCAGGACGAGGCCGGCAACCTCTACTTCAGCAACTGGGTGTTCAGCAGCGCGGCGCCCCTGCTCAAGGACGGCGCGCCCGATACGTGCGTGGTCCGAATCAAGGCGGGCGAGACGGAGCTCGACGCCGCGTGGACGCGCTCGCTGTCCTCGCTGGTGGGTGGCCGTCAGACGGCGGCGTTCCGCTACCTGGGCAACGACGTGGGCGTGGTCGCCGTCTTCCACGATGAGAACGTGGACCTCACCCCGACGACGGCGCCCGGCGTCATCACCGGCGGCCTCCACTGGAAGCTCTGGCGCGTCAACCTGGCGACGAACTCCGCGACGCCCATCGACGAGCTGGGCTTCATCGCGGGCGGCTACTACGCCTTCAACATCGAAGGCCGCACCTTCCTGCTGCTGCCCACCGCCGACTACGCGCGCACCGCCATCTGGGAGCTGGGCGTCAGCGGCACCCCGGTGAAGCGCTTTGAGGTGCAGGGCTGGGCGTACCAGTTCCTCCAGGTGCGCTGAGACGTCGCTTCCTCCTCGCGCCCGGGGGCATGCCGGGCGCGAGGGTGACTTCCATCAGTACTCGAGCGTGCCCTTGAGCCAGCCCGCGCGGCCGGGCCGCTCGACGCCGTAGTAGTCGAACACCTTCGCGTCGGTGAGGTTCTCCAGCTCCGCCGTCAGCCCCACGGTGAGCTTGCCCCGGCGCACGCGGTAGCCCACACCCGCTGACTGGACGAACTGCGCGTCCAGGTTGTCCTTCGTGGACTCCAGCCCCAGGCCCTCCCAGTTGCGGAAGAAGCCGTGCACGTAGCGCGTGCTCCAGAAGGGCGACAGCTCGTCCTCCGCGAGCGCCAGGCCGCGCAGCGACAGGCGGGCCGTGGCGTTGGCGAAGAGCCAGGGCCTGTTCGGCAGGCGCCGGCCATCGAAGTCGCCGAACGTGCCCTGGCTGGACGCGTTGCGCGGGTCCTGCGCGGTGGCGTTGGCGTCCACGCTGAACAGGCCGCCCGGTGACGTCCAGCCCGCGGACAGCTCGACGCCGAGGATGCGGGCGCCGTACACGTTCTGGTAGCTCCAGTCGCGGTCCCGCCCCGTGAGCAGGATGAGGTTGTCGGCGAAGCGTGCGAAGCCGTTGACCTCGCCCCGGAAGCTGCCCGCGCGGGTGCGCAGCGGCACGGTGGACAGGCTCAGGTTGAGGTTGTGGCTGTGCTCGGGCTCCAGGTCCAGGTTCTCCATCACGAGCACGCCGTTGCCGAAGACCTCGTCCGCGCGCGGCAGCCGGGTGGCGCGCTCGTAGCTCGCCTTGAGGTAGAGCGGGGTGCCCAGGCGCAGGCGCATCGACGCGCCGCCGCCCAGGTGGTGGAGGCCCTTGTCCTTGTCCAGCCAGCCGCCCACGGCCAGGGGCTGCCGGGCGCGTCCCTGGTAGAGGTAGTCCTTGCCGAAGACGATGACCTCCAGCGCGTCGTCGAGCAGGTCGACCTGGTACTCGAGCCCGGTGACGAAGGTGAGCTGGGTGCGCCGGGGCGCCAGGCTGTCCGGGTCGCTGGGGCTGGCCCGGCGGCGCTCCTCGCCCGTGCGCGTCGTGACGGTGGGCGCGAGCGCGAGCCGCAGCGTGTGCGTCGGCGCCACGTCCCAGCCCACGTTGACGCGGCCGTAGGCGGTCTGCTGCCAGACGGTCTGGTCGATGGCGCCGCCGCCGATTTCTCCGGGCAGCTCGCGCGGGAAGACGCGGTTGCCGAACCAGTCGTAGCTCCACTCGGCGATGTCGACCAGGCGGGTGGCCTGCCACGCGTAGCCGGCCAGCGCGTCCAGGCGCACCGTGGGCGAGAGCGTCTTCGCGTAGAGCAACTGCGCGCCCAGGGAGTCGGCGTCGTACGTGGCTTCACCGTACGGCGCGGCCATCACCAGATTGTGTTGCAACTGCTTGTCGTTGCGGGAGCCGAAGGCGCGCAGGACGACGCGGTCCGCCCAGGACAGCTCGGTGAAGCCCACCTCCACGCCGCCGCCGAGCGCTTCGTAGCCGTCGTGGAAGCGCTTGACGGTGACGGGGCGGAGGTTGCCCCGGTCATCCGCGGCCTCGACGTCGATGGCGTAGTTGTTCTTCGTCGTATCGGCGAAGAAGTGCGCGCGGGCGTAGAAGCCCGACGGCGCGGGCTTGTAGCCGCCGCCCAGCGTGAGGCGGAACGTCCCGAAGGCGCCGCCCTGGAGTGACACCGCGCCGTGCGCGCCGGGCTCCAGCGGCGTGGAGGTGAGGTTCACCGCGCCGCCCAGCGCGTCCGCGCCATAGCGGATGGGGACGACGCCCCGATAGAGCTGGATGGAGTCCACCAGGTTGACGGGGACGTTGGCGATGCCGAACGGATAGCCGGAGAGGTCCAGCGGCACGCCGTCGAGGAAGAAGCGGACCTGGTCGTCGGTGAGGCCGTTGAGCGTGAACGAGGCGGAGCTGCCCAGCCCGCCCGTGCGGCGCACCTCGACGCCCTCCTGCGCGGCCAGCACCTGGCCCATGTCCACCGAGCGGGCACGCGCGCGCTGAACGCTCACGACCTTCACCGCCTCGGCGGATTGCCGCTGGCGCTCCGCGTCCGAGCGTCCGGACACGGTGGTCTCCCGCTTCTTCTCCTCGGGCGCGGTGGCCGTGGCCTCGGCGGGCGCCTCCGTCGGTGTCTCCGGAGTGGCGACGGGCGGCGGCGTGTCGAGCTGGAAGGTGTGGACCAGCTCGATCTGACAGGCCACGGGCTCGCCGCGCACGCGCGCGGGCTCGAAGCGGAAGGAGAGGCTCGCGGTGCGCACGGCCTCGTCGAAAGCGGGGCCCGCCGAGCGGACGACCTCCGAGTCGGTGACGGCGCCGGTCTCATCCAGCGTCAGCCGCAGCACCACCTCGCCCTCGCGCCGCGCCGCCTGCTCCGCCTGGGGATAGGGCACCACCACGCTGTCGATGCGGCGGGGGACCTGGACCTCGTTGTTCGTGGGCGGTGCTTCCTGATTCGCCTCGGCGCCGGCGGGCGCCTGTTCCGGAGAGGCAGACGAGGCCGGAGGCGGCGAGGCCACCGAGAGCAACAGCGCGAGAGGGGTGACCGGCAAGAACATCCGCAATCCCGGACTAGTTGGTTCTGCGACGCAATCTCAACGAGCGCCGGAGCCGGTATCAGGGATATGGGGTGGGGCGGTCAAGGCGCGCGGCGGAGAAGGCAGAAGCCCCAGGCTCGGCAGCCGCAAGCCGTCGCGATGCTGGCGGTTGCGCGGGATGCCCGCCCCCCTGTGCAGGGAGCGGGCACGGCGGGGGGCCGCGGGTCCACACCCGAGGCCCGGCACCGCGTCACTGCGCGATGGCGCCCAGCTCCGACTCGGCCGGGTCGATCTTCGCCTCGGTGCCGCTCCACACGAACGGGATGCCCGGCTGACGGTAGAGCGTGGCCGGGATGTCCTTGGCCAGCTGCGCGTGGAGCTCGGGCAACTGGGACCAGTGCAACCCGTGCTTGGTGTGGTGCGCGGTGTGGTAGCCCAGGTTGCCGGTCATCAGGTTGTAGCCCTTGTGCAGGATGTTGTACGAGGCCTGCGAGTGCTCCGTGACGTCCAGCCCCGCGTGGTGGAAGTAGGTGGCCCAGACGGTGACGTAGAGCGACACCGCCATCGGCAGCAGGAACACGAAGAGGGCGTTGTACCAGTTGTGCCAGAACAGCACGCCCAGCAGCGCCACCTGCAGCGCGCCCATGCCCAGGAACACGCGCAGCGCCTTCGGGTGGGACAGGCCCACGCGGTACGCGCGCGGATACGCCATGAGCCAGTTGAGGACGGAGAACTCCGTCTCACCCATGGTGGTGCCGTCGGCGCGCTTCCACCCGGCCTCGTCCTTGGTCTGGTCCAGGTAGTTGCGGTGGTGGCCCACCACGTGGTGCAGGAACCACGCGTGGGACGTCACGCCCGTCTGGAAACCGAACATGATCTCCAAGAGCCGGTTGGGGAGCGCGTGACGGAACATCGTCACGTGCTGATGGTGGTGGTTCCACGCGCTGATCCACCCCTTGGGGATGACTCCAAGGCCGAGCCAGAGGATGGGCAACCACCAGCTCGTCGCCGTGAAGAAGACCGTCAGGTCCAGGGCGAACATCAGGGTGAACAGAAGGACAGGGATGCGGTCTCGGGGATGTCGGAACAAGGTCATGCGGATTCCACTGCCGGGGGGAGGGGGGCTTCCGGGGAAGCAGGGTGAAGGGTGGACCGCTCTCGCGGGATGATTCTGCCCGTGACGCCCTGGGGACGCACCACGCCGAAGAAGAAACCCTCCTCGAAGGGCTCCGTCGAGTCGACGAGGATGCGCGCCCGGGTGCTCAAGGTGGCCAGCGCCGTGCGCAGGTACACCATGGCGAAGTCCCCGGCCACGCAGGCCCGGGGGCCCCGGCCGAAGGGGAAGAAGTGCCCGCTGCCGAGCGGGTCTCTCGCCGCGCCCCCGTGGAGCCAGCGCTCCGGGTCGAACGTCTCCGGGCTCGTCCAGTGGCTCGGGTCGCGGTGCAGGTGCTGGTTGGACACCATGAGCGTGGTGCCCGGCGGCAGCGTGACGCCCGCCAGCCGCGAGGGCGTCAGCGGCGAGCGGCGCATGAAGACGCGCACCGCGGGCAGGATGCGCAGGGCCTCGTACGCCACGGCCTCGCCCCACGGGGCCTCGGCCACCAGCCGCGACAGGCTCAAGGGGCCTTGGGCCAGCGCGTCGGACTCCAGCGCCAGCCGTTCCAGGGTGGCGGGGTACTTGTTGAGTTGATGGAAGGCACCCACGAGCGTCGTGCTCGAGGAGAACACACCCCCGAAGAAGAACCCGCCGAGCAGGTGGGCGTGCACCTGGTCGTCGAGTCGGGGCATCTCCCGCAGGGTCCACGACATCAAATCCACGGCGGTGGAGGAGCGCGCCTGCCTGGCCTCGTGGATCTTCCGGGCGAACACGCCGTAGAAGCGCTCCTTGGCGGCCTCGAAGCCCTTGGGCGCCGAGACGAACCGCAGCGGCAGCTTCGCCTGGATGCGCGCGTCCGCGCCCGCCGCCAGCAGCATGAAGTCGTCGTAGTACGCTGCCGGCAGCTTCTCACCCACCGTCGCCACGCAGAACGCGTCGAACGTCATCTTGCGCAGCGTGGGCGTCAGGTCGACGGACGGGTGCGCGAAGCAGGCCTCCACCGACTCGAGCAGCGCCCGGCGCAGCGGCTCCACCTGGGCCGCCTGCCACGCGGGTGTCCAGGGCTGCGCCAGCGGGTCCATGGCGTGCTTGCGCGACCAGTCGTCACCCTGCTCGGCGATGAAGGGCGTGTCGTCCGTGGTGGAGTGGCGGATCTGCTCGCCGATGTTGCCCTTCTCGAACTCCAGCCGCCGCGTCTCCATCACCTCGTGGATGACGTCCGCGTCGTTGAGGATGAGCGCGGGGGACGGCCCCAGCCACGCCACGGTGACGGGGCCGTACTCGCGCGCATAGCGGGCGCAGACCTCCCAGGGCTGGGTGCCCAGGAAGTCACCCAGGTTGCCCAGCAGGCCCGGCGTCGGCCCGGGCAGGCTCGCCAGGGGCGCGCGGCGGCCGCCGAAGAACAGGTTGAAGAGACCTCGGGAGAGCAGGTTGGGCACGCGCGTCTCCAGGGCTCAGACGGTGATGCCGCAGGGAATCCGGTCGGGACTCAGCACGGTGTAGGGCACCTGGGCGCCCGCGTTGCGCGCCGCCACCACGTCGCGCTGGGTGCGCAGGCGCTGCTCGAACCGCTCGCGCAGGGCCTTCACCTCGGGCTCCTGGAAGTACTCCTCCCGCCAGCCTCCCTCGTGGAGCAGGTACTCCTCGTCGTCGCCGAAGCTCGACAGCGCCCGGCCGATGGCGACCTGCCAGAGCGTCTGGGACTTGGAGGGAATCATCTCGGGGAGGTCCTCGGCGCGCAGCGTCCCCTTCTGTCGGGGCGGCTCCCTGCGCATGCACAGGGGCGCGTTGGGTACGAAGGCGTAGTGTTCGTATTGCAGGTAGTTCACCGCCGCGTGCTGCACGCTGACGGTGAAGACGACGGTGGTGAGGATGTCGACCAGGTCGTCGACGCGCGACAGCTCCCGGCACGGCAGCTTGTCCACCGGCAGCCCGTGCTCGGTGAGGTCCTTCCACCAATGCTGCATCTCGGTGTCGCCCTCGAGGTCGGCGTCGGTCGGGTAGAAGTACCGGAGGACCCCACCGACGTATTCCTCCAGAGCATCCCACAAGGGCAGCGCGTCGTCGCGGTAGGGGTAGTACGGGAGCACCGCCGGGTCCAGCACACCCCGGCGCTCGAGGTCCTGACGGGGCCGGTTGTCCGTGAGCTTCCAGCGCTGGTAGCCCTTCTTGCCCAGCTGCAGGTGTCCCTTGTCGGGGCCGCCGGTGGCGATGAAGTCGTCGAACACCCCGCCCGCGGCGAGCAGCCCCTTTCGTGCGCCCTCGTTGATGGCGAGCGTGTAGCGGAAGTGCCGGCGCAGGAGCTTGTAGACCGGATGCGGGTCCGGGAGGTTGCGCATCGTCGCCATCACGAAGGGCTCCGCCACGAAGTGCGTGCGCAAGGCGTGCGCCACCATCTGGTGCGTGTTGCCCTCGCTGCAGCGCAGGTAGATCTTCGCCGCGAGCCAGTCGTACGTGTCGTCGTTCGGCGTGAAGACGGGGTCCTTCCCGCCGTCGCGCCCCAGCTGGATGGCCAGGGGCCTGAGCTGCCGCAGGTCATCCAGGTACAACAGGCACCGCGCCGCGGGCGCCCACCGGCGCTCCTCCACGCCGTCCTCGTCGACCTTCCGGTACATCGGGATGTCCTCGAGGATGTCGAAGTCGAGCAGGAAGATGCGCTTGGAATCCAGCGCCCGGGCCAGCGTGGTGTCGGGGGACAGGATGCCCTTCACGTCCTCGTCCGTCAGCGGCATGCCCGGGGGCAGCTGGGGGATGAGGGTGATGTGGAGCGGGTTGATGCCCTGCACGGCCTGACGCGCGAACTCCAGGTCGTCCTGCCAGCGCGGGGCGAGCCGGGGCACCTCCAGGCCCTTGAAGAGGTCGAAGATGTCCACCAGCCCGTTCCAGGCCTTGGACAGCAGGGGCAGGTGCAGCTTGATGGCCGCCAGCGTCCTGGCGATGACCACCTCGTAGCTGCCCTCCGTCAGCCCCCGGTACAGCTCGTCCTTGGGCAGGGGCCGTGACTCGCTGAGGTCCAGCGCGCCCGGAAGCCCCTCGGTCGCCTCCGCCGGACGCCACGGGTACATGCGCCTGCGCGCCTCCAGCAGCTCCCGCCTCGCCGCGGTCTCCCGCTCGCAGCCCGCATGCCGCGCGAGCTTCGCGGTGCCCTCCAGCACGTCCACCGTGGCGCCACCCCGCACCCAACGGAAGAAGGGGAAGCTCCACTGCCGCTCCCCGGCCTTCACCCACGCGTGGTCCAAGAGCCAGTCCGCCGCGATGCCTCCGGTGTTGCCGAAGCGCAGCAGCACGAGCTCCCCCACGTCGTCCGGGGCCTGCACGGAATAGACATCCTCCGCGCCCGCCTCGAAGTCGTTGTGGAAGGGCTTGTCCAGCACGTGCGGGCCACTCTCACCTCGCGTGCCCACCAGGACGACGGAGATGTTCGCATCGGTTCCCGCGCCGAGCTTCGTGCTCGTCCGAATCCTGAGCTTGTACTCGACAGTCATGAACTCCCCTATGGAACGGGTAGGACCGTAGGACGCGTAAAGCAGGAGCTCAAGCAGTGCTACCCTCCCCGGAGAACGAAACCGGCGTCGCGCAGCGCACGGATGGGCCTGGGCGTGTGGGCGTGCGAGCGACTCCGGAGAGGTCGGGCTGATGACAGACACGCGGCCTCGTGGGCCCGTGACATGGGGATGGGGATGATGTTCGCGGTGCTGCGCCGATGGATGGGTTCTCTCGGATTCAAGGGACGCGAGAGCCCACGCAACGAAGTGCTCGATGCCCAGGAGCTGTCCCGGTGGTACGCGGGGCTGGCGCTCGAGGAGCGTCTGGCCATCAGCCGGGAGCTGGGGCCGCGCGTGCGCGCGAGCCGTCCCGCGCGGGATGAGGCCGCGCTCCCGGCGGTGGCGGTGGGGCGTCTGGTGTTCGAGCAGGAGGGGCCCGGCGGTCCCAAGGCCCTGCACCACATCAAGGTGGAGCTGTGGGATCGGGACTTCGGCTCGCCGGATGACTTCCTGGGCGAGGGCTTCACGGACCCGGACGGGTATTTCCGTGTGCGCTATGACCCGGCCGACGCGGGCGAAGGGGACCTGCCGGACCTGGAGGTGCGTTTCTTCGAGCCCCAGCACAGCTTCCGTCCGGATGGACAGGTGGTGGAGACGTGGCGGCGCATCGGCTCTGAGAAGGGGCCGGATGACCACGGCGGGCTCCACCACGACTTCGGCACGCTGAAGCTGCCGTACTGGGAATACGACACCTCCACGCCGCTGGCGCGCTTGCTCGTCACGGAGGAGGGCACGCCGCCCACGGCGTACGCGCCGGGCCGCGCGCTGGCGATGCTCAAGGCGGTGGCGCCCATCGAGCTCGTCAAGCGACGCCACCTGCTCCAGGGCAAGCTGGGACAGGCGCCGGGGCTGGACAGGATCCAGGCGGACTATCCGGAGGCGATGACGGTGCGGATGGAGCGCGAGTCACCGGGGTCCACGCGCACGGATGCGTTCTTCGGTGAGCGATTGCTCAACGGCATGTTCTCCACGCTCATGGATGGAGACCCGGAGGCGCCGGGGGACAAGGCGGCCTTCCGGCTGTACTTCCCATGGAACGCCTACGAGCAGGATGGCGAGCACTGCCTCCCGGACGTGGACGTGCGTCTGCGATTGGAGGAGGGGCGGCTTCTGCCCACGCGCATCATCCTGGGCATGCGTGAGCCGGGCGTGAAGCAGGCGGGCGCGCCCGTGACGCGGCGGAGCTACACGCCCGCGGATGGTCCGGGCTGGGAGGCCGCCAAGCGGATGGCGCGGGTGAGCGCGACGCTGGAGACGGAGCTGGGCAACCACCTGGGCCAGTGCCACTTCAACGTGGAGCAGTACGCCATCGCCGCGCATCGCAACCTGCGGCGCAGCCCGCTGCGCTGGCTCCTGATGCCGCACCTGCGCGAGGTGGTGCTCATCAACCACTCCGCCAACGGCTTCCTCGTGGGGCCCCGGGGTTACATCACCCGCGCCAGCGCGCTCACCGAGCGGAGCGTGGAGACGCGGCTCCTGCACCTGATGGGCAGCTACGACTGGAGGGGCTTCGCGCCCGCGCCGCCCATCTGCGAGTCGCACCGCTACGCCCGCGCGGCGAACCTGTTCTGGCGCTTGCTGGGCGAGCACGTGAGCGCCTTCTTCGCGGAGCACGCCCAGGCGCTCGCGGCCGAGTGGCTCGAGGTGCGGCGCTTCTCCGACGACCTGGTGGCGCACTCGGCCCCCGCCTTCGTGTGCCGCTACCTGCGCGCGACGGTGCCGGGCAAGAGCGCGCCATGGTTCGTGCGCTCCGAGCGCATGGACCTGGACGCGAAGGCCGCCGAGCCCGTGGCGAAGGCCGTCAGCCCGGTGACGCTCACGGACACGCCCCAGCCCGGGGAGCTGGAGGCGCTCCAGCAGCTGTGCCGCTACGTCATCTTCTTCGCGACCTTCCGCCACGCGTGGGCCAACAACCTCCAGTGGGACGACGCGGGCGAGGTGCTCTACGCGTGCCTGGGGCTGCGCTGGGGCAGGGACGGCGCGCTGTCGACGGAGGCGGACCACGACGTGGCGCCGCCTCCGGAGGAGGCCACGGAGATGCTGTGGATTTCGTGGATGCTGTCCAAGACGAGCTACGGCTACCTGCTGTCGAACGAGGAGGCGGACGTGCATCCGCGCTTCGTGGAGCTGTTGCGCGCGCACGCCGCCGACTTCGCCGCGCTGGGCCTGGACATCCGCACCGTCAGCTCCCGCATCAACATCTGAGCGGGCGCCGACGGGGCGGGTGGCCAGTCCGGCTCACTCCTCGGGGGTGAGCCACTCCAGGGTCTCATCGGACGCGAACTGGACGTAGCCGTAGATGGACATGCTGGCGCCGAACCTCCCGAGCATCACTCCGAATCGGGAGAGGCGACCCATGGCATCGGCGACCCCGTCGGCGAGGGTCCCAGCCCCGCCGGCGAGGTTCGACGCCGTGCTGAGGGGACTGGAATCCTCGGTGATGATCTGCGTCCCGACGCCGACCCCCACGCTGCTGAGCCCGAAGCCGAGCGCCAGGAGCCCCCCTCCGGAGCCCACGCTGGCGAGGCCCAGGCCCAGGCCCAGCCAGCGCGTTCCGTGCGCGAATTTGCGATTGAACCGTCGGCGCTCCCGGGCCCGCTCCTTCTGCCGGATGGCGCGCTCCTCCCTCGCTTTCTCCTCCCTGGCGCTGAGCTGATGGGCCGCGCCCTGGAGCTCGAGCACGCGCTCGTCGAACCGCTCGACGTCGAGCGTGAGCCCCCGCATGGATTGCTCCAGCCGCGCCTGCGCGATGGATTGGTCATACACGCTCCGGGTCAGGTCATATGCCCGCCGGGCCAGCGCCAGCGCCGCGGAGGCCTTCCGCTGGCGCTTGGACGACGACGTGTCGCGCTGGACCTGCACCGGCCCCGCCGCCGCCTCGCCGGAGGGGACGGGGACCGAATCGACGTTCGGGCTCGACCCGGCGTACTCGTGCTCGGGGTTGCCCGGCGTGAGCGAGGAAGCGCCGTTGCCTCCACCCCCGCCGCCCGAGCCGGGCCCGCCGTCACCGCCGTGCTCGGGGATGAGCGGGTCGCTGCTCCCGCTGCCCGCGCCGCACCCCCAGGGGATGGAGAAAGGGACGGCAATCCCAGCGCCTCCGGAGACGCCCGGTCCGCTCCAGTCGCCGCCGCCCTTCTCGCACAGGCCCGTGGGGTCGGTCACGCTCACCGGGTTGTTCCAGGCGTAGCTGTAGCGGTTGAGGTCCGCGAGCATGAAGGGCGCCTGGACGATGGGGTCGGGGCTGATGAAGCGCCCCACCGACGCGTCGTACATCCGCCCGCGCATGAACGTGAAGCCGCCGTCGTCGCGGCCCTCATGGCCCGTGAAGCCCCGGGTGACCAGGGAGGCGGTGCTGAACAGCGTGGACTGCGTCCAGTCGAGCGGGTCCCTGGGCTGGCCCCAGGCGGTGTAGCCGCGCCGCTCCACCACCGCGCCCGTGTGGTCCGTCACGACCGCCGTCGACCCCAGCTCGTCCGGCAGCAGGAAGTGTTGGGTCGAGGTGACGATGCCGCCCTGGCCGTTGTAGGTGCGCGTCAGCTCCGCGATGGTCTCTGCGCCGACCTTGACCAGGTGCGTGTGCCGCGCCGGCGTCAGCGGCGTGTTCACGTTCCGCTCGCGCCGGTACCACCCACCGAGGGTCAGCGTCTCCAGCCCGCTCTGGGCGTCGAAGCGGCGCACCCGCTCGCCCTCCGCGTCGTAGCCGAACTTCAGCTCGTAGGTGGGCAGGCTGAAGATGGACGTGACGCGGCCGTGGGGGTCATACGTCAGGGCCGTGTTGATGCCATTGACCGAACGGGCAATCAGCGCGCCGTTGTCGTTGTACCAGAACGCGGTGGTCCCGGCGGTCTGCAGGCGCTCGTCCTGATAGGTGTAGGTGCCGACGTCCGGGCGGTCCAGCAGGTTGCCGAAGGCGTCATAGACGAAGGTCGCGTCCTGGGTGACGGCGCCCTTCTTGGCCTGGGTGCCGAGCAGCTGGTGCTTCGCGTCGTAGCGGAACGACTCGCTCTGGTTGTTGAGGACGTCCAGCCGCTTGCGCAGGTCCATGGCCTTCGTCCACTCCAGCCGCAGGTCCTGCACCGTGGTGGCCGCGCCCTGGGGCTGGAGGACGGAGCGGATCGACTCGAGCCGCCCCGTGTTCGCATCGAACGTGCGCGTGGTGACGATGCCGTTGCCGAAGAGCGCCTCATGGACGCCACCGTAGGGGTCCGCCCGGAGCTGCTCCCACAGCGGGAAGCCCACGCTGGCGTTGTCGAAGCCCGTGAGGCGCAGCAGGTTGCCGAAGTCGTCGTACTGCATTCCCACGGTGAGGCCCGTCGGGTATCTCAGGCTCTGGGGCCTGCCGAACGCGTCGTAGAACGTCTGCATCCGGAAGACCTCGCCGTTGAGGGTCCAATCCGTGGCGCTCGGCCTGCCGAACACGTCGTACACGTGGGTCTTCGCGTGTCCGTCGCGGGAGACGGACTGGTGCAGGAAGCCCGGGCGGCTCACGTCGTAGGCCCACGTCGTGCTCCCGCCCCCCGAGTCCACGATGGCGATGGGGCGACCCAGCGCGTCGTACTCGTACTGCAGCGTCTGGCCCTGCGCGTCGACCGAGCTGCGCAGCTGTCCGAGCGGGTCGTAGTCGAAGGTCTGCAACCCCGTCTGCTTCTCGTTCATCCCCAGCCGTCGGTTGTAGAGGTCCAGCACGAACTGTGTCGGGGCGCGCAGGGCTGTCGGTGTGCAGGGCTCCAGCCGGTTCAGGCCCTCGAAGTGGCCGTAGCGGTAGCACATCTGCGTCGCCGTGCCCGGGGCGTCCGCCTTGTGGCCATCCGCCGAGCGCACGACGTTGCCGCGCGTGTCGGACAAGAGCCACGTCTGGTTGCCGTCAGGGTCGACCTGCGTCGTCTTCAGGCCCTCGTGAATCCAGCGCGTCGTGATGACGCCCTCGATGTCGCCGGGCGTGGAGCGCTCGATGAGGCGGTTGCGGACGTCGTAGCGCAGGTGGGTCCACAGGGTGGACTCGCCCGTCTTCACCGGCTGGGAGACGCGCACCAGGCGGCCGCGGTCGTCGTACTGGGCATAATGGAAGACCTCGTATCCGCCCTTGAAGCCCTTGCTGACGGACTGGACCGGGCGGCCCAGCGTGTCGAAGGTGGTCTCCGAGATGCCCAGGCCGGGGGCCTCGACGATGACCCTGGGGGGCATGAAGGGCAGGGGCTCATAGGTGATGGACGTGCCCGGCGTCATCGCCGTGTTCTGGCTCCAGACCTGGCTGAACGTCGGACGCCCGAAGCCGTCGAAGTCGCTGATGGACTTCACGCCATCGGGTGAGGTGGAGGAGAGGACCAGCCCCATGCCCGGCTCCCAGCGGCGCGTGGAGGTGTGCCCCAGCCCGTTCGTGAAGGAGATGGGGAAGACGCCGTCCGGGCCATATTGGAGGGTGAGGTTGCGGTCATTGCCCTCGGCGTCCGACACCTGGAGGGCCGTCTCGTTGCCGAAGCTGTCGTACCCATGGCGCGTGGTGTAGCGGTACTCCGCCAGGGTGGGCTCCACCGTGACGACGTCGGGCTCGCCCGTGGCGGTGTACGTGGTCTGGACCGTGCGGGTCCTGGCCTCCGGCAGGGCGCCGGGGAGCCGATGGGTGACCTTCTCCTCGAGCACGAGGCCCAGCTGCCAGACGCCCAGCCGGTGGTCGTACTTCAAGTCGGTCTCGTAGCGCGCCCCGGAGCTCACGTCCTCCGAGTAGAAGCGCGTCGGGAAGCCCAGCTCGTCATGGTCGTGGGTGTAGTTCGGGTCCAGGACGTCGGGGACCGCGGAGTACCCCCTCCGGGTGTGCTTCAGCGGGAGGATGCCTTGCTGGGCATCCGCGTGGGCCATGTCCGCGAACTGCGCGGGCGTCAGCGCCGTCCACTCCAGCCCCCCATACGTCCAGAGCCAGGAGTCGAACTGCTCGAAGGCCCGCACCTCCGTGGAGCGCGTCAGGGAGGAGAAGAAGTAGGACGCGCACAGGCTCGCGTCGTACCGGTAGCCACAGGGGCCGTACCAATTGGGAGGGACCTGCCAGTCCGGGTCCCCATGGAAGTCCGCCCGGGGGACGAACGTGTAGCGGTTCTCGGTGAGGACCGCGAGCGCGCCATCCTGGGTGTCGATCTGTTTGCGCAAGGAGAGGGATTGGAGCAGCTTGCCGGCATGGGGGGCGACGCGGCCGTTGTGGTTGATGTTCGCGCTGCGCGTCGAATACGTCTCGAGGCGCAGGTCCGTGAAGTCCTTGGGCGGCGCGTCCGGGCCCGTGGCGCCGTCGTCCTTGACGTTGCGATGCTCGAAGCCCAGGAACTGGCGCCCCTGGAGCAGCTGCTGCGCGTTCTTGTAGAAGTAGTCGGTCTTGCGCGAGCCGACCGTCGGAGAGATGCCCGTGGGTGAGAGCAGGCTCGAGACCAGGGGGCGGGTGTCGAAGACCCGTCGGCTGTCCACGGCATCCTCCAGCCCGGGGAACGCGACGAAGGCCTCGCGGTAGATGTGCGGGTCGGACATGGGCTTGTAGAGCGCCATCCAGCTCGCGCCGTTGCCGTTGGTGAGGCGCTGCATCAGGTCGGGGACGTCGCCCTGGCGGACGTGGAAGTCGAGCAGCCAGGGGTCGTTGAGCGGGTCGCCGTCGTTGTCGGGGTTGCGGGTGCGCACCAGCACGTCGAGCAGGCCGTCGGCGTTGTAGTCACCGAGCGACAGGCCGCGCTCGTCCATCGACCAGGGCAAGGGCGGCAGCGTCGTCATGCTCCACTCGAGCGTGCCTCCGCCCTGACGCGGATACTCGATGATCATGGGCTGGGCGTTGCTGTCCGTCGGGACGCCGTTGCGAATCAAGAGCTCGTCGCTGCCGTCGCGGTCCCAGTCGACGAGGTGCGCGGACAGGAACTGGCCATGGAACGACGTGGCGCCCAGGGTCTGCAGCCAGTCATGGCTGCGCACGAAGAAGCCACCGATGTTGAGCCACACCTCGACGCGCCCCGCCCACGCCGCGCCCACGTCGGGGAGCAGCGCGCCGCCCTCCGGCTTCACGAAGGGGCTCAGCCCGTTGGACTCGAGCGTGGCCTCGGACTCGAAGCGGACCACGTCCGGGAACCCGTCGCCGTTGACGTCACCGACCTTGTCCGCGCCGAAGCCGTTGCCCCGGCACAGCGCGCCGTACTGGTCCAGGCAGGCGCGGTTGGCGCCGTTGCCCGCGTGCAGGCGCTGGTAGTAGTCGAACGGCAGGCCCGTGTTCCGGGTGTAGAAGTCCGCTTCCGTGGTGTGCCCTCCCAGGTACGTGTGGAAGATGAGGGCCTGGTAGGTCCTGCCTCGCAGCTGCGCCGGGCTGAACCAGGAGCCGTTCTCCCACAGGGGAGGCCAGTGGCCCGGGGGGGAGGCCAGGTGGCCGCCGCTGCCGTCATAGCCGCGGATGGTCAGCAGGTTGTCCGTGCCGTCGCCGTCGAAGTCCATGACGTGGATCTTGTCCAGGGCGGAGCAGGGGTGGGCCGTCAGCGTCACCGGCGTGAAGGTGTAGGGATTGAGGTAGCTCCTGTTCTCCAGATAGACCCAGTGGCCCTGGTACAGCGTCGAGCCCTCCAGCCCCGGGGGCAGCGTCCCGGAGCCGTTCTGCGCGTCGAAGTAGCGGCCGCGGTCGTCGTCCTCGACGCACACCATCAGGTCCGACAGCCCGTCGCCGTTGAAGTCACCCGGGGCGACCAGCAAGGCGGTGCGTGGAGAGGGGATGTACGTGTCCGCGACGGTGAAGCCCTGGGGCAGTCCCGGGGTCTGCCTCAGGACCTGGAACCCCTGGGCGAAGCCCCACATCATCGGGAGGTCCGCGTACTCCCCCTGGGGCACCAGGACGTCCGTGCGGTCGTCGCCGTCCAGCTCGAAGGTCGCGCTGGAGAGCGCGTCCCCGGGCAGCAGGTAGGTGTGGCAGTTCTTCTCGCGGTCGCAGACCTTGACCGGGGTCTGCGGAATCGGCTGGGGCGCCCTCACGGGGATGCCGGTGTCGATGATGCTCGACTCCTGGGGCGACGGACGGATGGCCCAGAAGCTCCAGTTCTGGGCCTGGTTCTCGCCCTCCCACCAGGGGGCGACCAGCATGTCCGTGGTCCCGTCCTGGTTGCCGTCGAGCTCGAGCAGCTGGAAGACGGCCTCGTGGTCCTCCTCGGGGATGCCGTGCACGGGGAAGAGCTTCTGGTCGAAGGCGAAGTCGCCCGCCTTGTCGTCCAGGAGGATGTTCCCGGAGTAGCCGCCGGCCTGCCAGGTGAACTCGGTGGCGCGCTTGCACACCGCGGCGCCGCTCTCCTGGACGCACTCCTGGAGGCTCTGGAGCAGGGAGCGCTTCGTCGTCGACGTGTTGTTGGCGTAGGTGAAGACATACTGTCTCACCAGGCGCTGGCCCGCGGTCGCGACGGCGGAGGGGGCGAACGTCGAGATGCCCTTGAGCCGGAAGGAGTGCCGGTAGCGGGTCATCGAGAAGAAGCCGTTGAAGACCTCGTGCTCCGGCAGGCGCTCGTACTGGAAGGTGACGCGGCGGGTGTTGTTGACGTACCGGATCTCAGTCAACCGGTGGTCCAGGCGCGAGTGCGTGCCCAGCGGGTCGGTGAAGTTGTCGGTGAAGGCATAGTGGTACGTCATCACGTTGCCGTGCGGGTCCCGGACCCGGGTCAGCTTCCATTCGTACGGCAGCTTGATGGGCGCCCCCGAGGGGTCCATGTCGAAGCTGTAGACGCGGCTCGGGTCGTCCGTGCCGTAGAAGTGGCTGGAGCCGTCCGGCAGCTGCAGCTCGAAGCCGGGCAGCCCGTCGGATGAGGCCTTCGCGAGGACGCGGCTGCCGTCGTCGTTGTACTTGCGGTAGACGCGGCCCACCTTCAGGCTGTTCTTCAGGCCGATGAGCCGCATGCCATCCAGGCAGAGCCAGTCCGCCGGGAACTGGGGTGGGCTCTCGTTCGCCTCGTTCCGGAAGGTGATGGGGTGGAGCGTGGCGTCGTCGCTCATGATGCGGCCACAGCGCTTGATGCTCGAGGTGGCGGCGAGCGAGAACCCCACGCCGAGCTCACCGTTCTCGGTGTGGCTGCTGTAGTTGACGCTCAGGGAGGGGGACAGGGCCCCGATACCAGGAGGGACCTGGAGGGGAATGGAGGTCACGGCCTGGCCCGTCGCCGTCACGGCCAGGGCTCCGCCGGTGTTGCCCGTGGGGGCTGTCTGACTCAGGTGCCCATCCGGGCCGTTGGCGCTGGCCGCGCCGACGGCCAGGAGCACGGGTAAGAGGAACAAGGGGTGTCTCATCGAGAAGTCTCCATGCCCCCGGGGGGTGGGGGTGTGGAGATGACGCGCAAGGGGGGCGAACTCCCTCACCCGCCCGCGTCGCTCCGCTGTCGTCCGGCTGGTGTAGGGTCCCTGGACGGAAGAGGCCGACAGCCCTGCCTCGATGAACTCAGTGAGGAAGAGACGCCATGTCTGGAGACGCGCCGAAGAAGGAAGCCACCGAGACCCTCGTGGACCGGCTCAAGCGGGTGGAGTCCGTCCTTCCTCCCGAAGGGCAGGCGTACCATGTCCTCGAGGCGCAGAACGACGCGGGGGAGCGCGCCGGGTTGTGGATGACCGGGCCCAAGGGCGGCATCCCCGTGTTCCAGACCCGCGAGTCGGCGACCGACGCGCTCCGGTTCGTCCCCTCGCCGCGGGCGCTCGGGTACGCCGAGTCGGCCGTGCGCTGGGCGGTGCACTCCCTGTCGTCCGAGGAGTTCCGCAACCTGTTCCTCAACCCGGGCCTGACGCTCTTCGTCGTCCACTCGATGAACGACGCCGGCATCGAGGCCCAGCCGCTGTGAGCTAGGGCGACAGGCTCCCCGACTCCAGGGGCGGCAGCGTGAGCACCTGGATGGGCGGGAAGGCGCGGCGCTGCGCGCGCTCCGCGAGCGACAGGGCCCACAGCGGGAAGGTGCGCAGATAGGTGTCGTAGTGGATGCCGCCGGTGCGGTTGAAGACGCCCGCCAGCGGCTCCCGGGGCCAGCGGCCATCGGCGCCCTGGCGCGCGCGCAGCCACGCCACGCCCCGGCGCGTGGCCCTCGAATCGGCCTCGCCGCAGGCGAAGAGCGCCAGCAGGGCCCACGACGTCGTCACCGCGTGTCCGGTGGGGCCGTCCACCCAGCGCCGCTCCCGGCAGCCCTGGAGGGTCTCACTCCAGGAGCCGTCCTCGCGCTGGTGCTCCTCCAGGAAGCGCACCGCCCGGCGCAGCGCCGGGTCCTCCGGGGCGGCCCCTCCACACGCGAGTCCCGTCACTCCGAACCACGTGCCATAGCTGAAGCACACGCCCCACGCGCCCTCCCAGCTCCCGTCCTCGCGCTGCGTGCGCCGCAGGAACTCCAGCCCCCGGGTGATGGCCTCCTCCACGGGGGCCTCGGGCTGGACCTTCCTCCAGGCGACGAGAGCCTGGACACAGGCGGAGGTGCACTCGACGTGACTGAGGTCCACCATCGTGTTGGCGAACACGTCCGAGGCGTTGATGCGCTCGAGCCATCGCGGCGCCCGTGTCGGCTCATAGGTGGCCCAGCCACCGTCGCGGTTCTGCAAGGAGCGGATGAACTCCACGGCCTGGGCCAGTCGCTCGCGCGGCACGCGGTTGAGCCCCAGTGGCTCCAGCAAGAGACACGCCTTGACGGCCTCCGCGGTGCAGTCGCTGATGGGCCAGCCGTGCTCGCGCGTGCTGAAGGGCCAGGCGCCACGGCTCGGGTGGCGGTAGAAGCGCTCGGGCCGGGGTGAGTCCTCCAGCAGTTGCTGCGACTCCACGAAGTGGCTCGCGCGCGCGAGCGTGTCCAGCGCGCGGTCCGCGCCCGAGGCCACCAGCGCCTGGATGGCGAACGCGGTGTCCCAGAGCTGGGAGGAGTTGTAGCCGTTGAACGTGACGCCCTCCGGTGTGCACTGGAGATAGTCCGGCAGGCGCTCGAGGTGGGCGTGGACCTCCGGGCCGCCGGGTCGGGCCAGGTGCCAGACCACGGCGTCGAGCACCTTGTTGATGGGGCCGATGCAGATGAAGTGCGTGGCCAGGTCCTCGCCGCGAATCTGCTCCAGCGACTCCTCCAACGCGCGGGCCCGCAGGCGCTTGGAGTGCAGCCGCTCGTAGAGCCCCAGCACGCGGCTCGCGGCGCGCAGCCAGACACTGCGTGGCGTGTACGCGTCGGCGTCGGCCACCCGCTGGCGCGCCGCCTTCCAGTCCACGCGCTCATAGGGCTCGGCGTACAGCTCACGCTTGAGCTCGGCCAGCAGGGGCGTCTGACGCACGCGCGCCTTGCGCCCGTAGAGCCAGCCCATGGGCAGGTACACCATGCGGCAGTGGCACCACATCCTGGAGGGATGGAACGGCAGCGCCTTGGGCAGCAGCCACAGCTCCGGTGGGGTGGGGGTGAGCCCCTCGTATTCGTAGAGGCCCAGCAGCGCGAGGATGGCCTTGCCCCAGGAGCCGCTGCCCAGCGGTCCGCCGCGAGGCAGGAGCCAGGCCCGCGCGCGCACGAGGTCCGGGTCGTCGGCTTCGACGCCGAGCAGTCGCTGCGCCACGTAGGTGAGCACCGTCGTGAAGACCAGGCTCGGTGACTCCGGCGAGAGCCCCCAGCCACCGTCCTCGTTCTGGTGGGCTCGGAAGTAGCAGAGCAGCCCGTCTCGCAGCGGCGCGTCGGGCGCCCGCTCCATCGCGTAAAGGCCGATGATGTACAGCGGGCTCAGGAACAGCGGGCCGCTGTAGTCACCCTTCCAGGAGCCATCCGCCTCCTGGGTCCGCATCAGCACCTCGCGCGCCTGTCGCGTCATCTCACCGCCTCCACCTCCGAGGGCACGCGCGAGCACTCCGCGAAGAGCGCCCGCAGCGCCGAGTCCGAGGCCACCCGCTCCTGCGTGAGCAGCATGAGCCGCAGCACCACCTCACGGCTGAGCTTCAAGGGCGTGGTGTCGAACACCGCGGGGTTGCCGTCCACGAGGTTGAGCGTCGTCACCGCGAAGAACAGGGGATAGAGGCAGAACAGCCGGAGGCCCGGCTCGCTCTGCGGGAGCGCCAGCGTGTACTCGAGCGCCTCGTCCAACGCCCTGCGCGCTATCACCACCAGCTCCGAGTGCAGCGCCATCGCCTGGGCGCGCAGCTCGGGGCGGGCCAGCGTCGCGGGCTCCAGGCCGTGCAGCGCCATCCGGTCCAGCGGCAGCCAGCAGCGCCCCTGGTCCAGGTCCTCGCGCACGTCCTTCAGGATGTTGGTGAGCTGCAGCGCCTCGCCGAACATGATGGCCCTGGAGCGCAGCTGCGCCCGCGTGCGCTCGTCGAGGGTGGGGGCGTGCGCGATGAAGAGCTCCGTCAGCATCTCGCCCACCACGCCCGCCACGTAGTAGCAGTAGGCGAGCGTCGTCTGGAGGTCGGGCAACCCCAGCCCCGACTCGCCGCCGCCGTGCCTGCGCTGAACCTGGCTCATCCCGTGGGTCATGATGCGCACGCAGCGGCGCAGGGGGGCCTGGGCCCAGGGAGGGAGCGAGGCCAGGGTCTTCAGCACGCAGACGGTCCCCGCGATGAGCTCCACCTCCGCTTCGGGCGCGTCGGGCAGGAACTCGTCTCCCGCCAGGCGGGCGAAGGCCTGGGCGCGAGCCTCCCAGCCCGGCTCCAGTCGCACCAGGTCCGCCAGCGCGGCGAACAGCTCCTCCTGCCGGGGCCGTTGGATTTCATCCTCCACCGTGTCCGCGATGCGGGTGAGCAGGTAGGCCACCGTGACGACGAGGTCCAGGGGAGGAGGTAGCAAGGGGATGTTCAGCGCGAACGTCCGGGAGACCCGGGGCAGCACCGCTCGGCAGAACGACTCTTCATGGGCGACCATGGTTGCTCCTCTGCATCGGGCCGGGGCCATGCGCAGTTGTTGCGTCATGGGAGGCCCTTGGGACTTCGATGTGGTGGTGGTGGGCGGCGGCCCCGCGGGGTGCGCGGCGGCCGCGGCGCTCGCCGAACTGGGGCGGTCCGTCCTGCTGGTGGACTCGGGCGTGGACCGGCACCGACAACTGTCGGGAGAGCTCCTGCACCCCACCGCCGTGAGCGCGCTGCGCGAGCTGGGCTTCGGTGACGTCGTCGAAGGCTGGAGGTCGCGCCCCGTGCGAGGCTTCGCCGTCTTCTTCGCCGCGCCCGCCCGCGCCGTCGTCCTGCCCTATGCGCGAGGCGCCACGGGCATGTCGCTCGAGCATGCCGAGCTCACCGAGCCGCTGCTGCGGGCCGTGGCCCGGAGGCCGGGCGTCACCGTCCAGGCCCGCTCCCGCGTGACGTCGGTGGAGCACAACGACGCGCGCGGTGTCCGGCTGCGCTTCCTCCACGAAGGCGTCGAGCACGTGGTGGGCGCCCGGATGCTGGTGGCCGCGGACGGGCGCGCGTCGCCCGTGCGGCGGATGCTGGGCATCTCCGAGCGCTTCACGCGCATCTCCACCATGCTGGGGCTCACCGTGGACAGCGCGTGTCTGCCGCGTCCCGACCATGGACATCAGTTCGTCGGAGGTCCGCTGTACGCGCTGGCCTATGCCATCCAGCCGGATGTGGCGCGGGTGATGGTGGACCTTCCCCTGGGCAGCACCGCCCAGACGCTGCGGGAGCGCCCGGAATGGCTGGCCACGCTGCCGTCCGCGCTGGGCGCCGAGGTCCGACGGGCGCTGGACGCGAGCGCGACACCCCGCATGGCCTCCAACGATGACCGGTTGTCGCGGACGGTGTGGAAGGGGAGCGCCGTGCTCGTGGGCGACGCCGCGTCCTGCTGCCACCCGCTCACCGGGAGCGGCATGGCCTCGTGCTTCCATGACGCGCGAGCGCTCCAGCGGGCGCTGCGCCACCACCCCGAGGACATCCCCCGGGCCCTGGAGCGCTATGCCTGCGAGCGGCGGCCCGCGCAGCGCACCCGCGTCCAGCTCGCCGCGTCGCTCTACGACGCCTGCGCGGGGCAGGACGCGGGCATGCGGGCCCTGCGGCGAGGGCTCCTGCGCTACTGGGAGCACAGCCCGCGAGGCGCCCGCGTCTCCATGTCCCTGCTCTCGTCCGAGGAGTCGCGCATGCGGGTGCTCGCGCGCGAATACCTCTGCGTCGTCGGCCACGCGCTGGTGACGTTGCGGCCGGGGCGGCGGCGGGACGTCCGTGCCCGCGCGGCCGTGCCGCTGCTTCGCTCCGCCGGGCCACCGCTGCGGGGCGCCGTGGCGAGTACGTTGGAGCAGGTGGGAAGTTGGTGGCATCGCCGCGTCCGCCGTTCCGCCTAGGGGCTCGTCCGCGCGGGCAGCGCGCCACCCAGGGCCGCCCGCGCATCCAACCGGTAGCTCCGGCCCCGCCAGTCCACGTCGCGTGACACGCGCGCGGACAGCGCCACGCCCGCGCCCAGCAGCGGCAGCACCGCCGGCACCCAGTAGTGTCGGGGGGAGACGCGCGGCCCATGGCAGGCCCGCTGCAGCCGCAGCTGGCTCCACACGGAGAAGCCGATGGGCAGCGCCGCCACGGCCGCGTGTCCCCAGGCCCGACGGCCGACGGCCGCCGCCAGGCCTCCCCACGAAAGCCAACCCATCACCCCGCGCACCCAGTTGGGGCGCGCGAAGCTCCAGGGGAGCCCCGCCTCCGAGAAGAGCACCCAGCGCCGGAAGATGCGCAGGAAGGCCTTCAGCTCCAGGTTCCCCGTGACGATGCGCAGGGGCGCGTGGATGACGCGGTTCTTCCACCCCGCCTCGTGGAGCCTGCGCCCCAGGTACATGTCATCCACGAACTGGCCGGCGGCCGAGCCCACGCCGCCGATGTCCTGGAGCGCCTCCCGACGGAACACCATCAGCTGGCCCATGATGAAGGGCAGGGCGCCGTCGGGCTCCGCCGCGCGCGCCACGGACGCGCCGTACCAGGCATTCACCAGCAGCCCGTAGCCCACGTCCCCCGCGAGGGGCGCCCTGGCCGCCGCGTACACGGGCGCGAACGTGGCGCCCGTCCGCGCGTCCTCCAGCAGCGCGCCCACCAGCGCCGTGAGCACGCCCGGCTCGGGCCGGGTGTCGGAGTCGCTGAAGGCCAGGATCGTGCCCCGGGCGCGTGACACGCCCAGCTGCATGGCGTTGAGCTTCCCCGTCATCCCCGGCGGCGGCTCTCCCGCCACGAGCAGCTCCACCCGCTTCGCGCGCGTCGGATGACGACCCAGCTCGTCCTGGGTGATGGCGAAGGCGGGGTCCTCGGCGCTGTCGAAGACGAGGAGCACCTCCCACTCGCCGGGGTAGTCCAGGTCGAGCAGCGCGCGGACGTTCGCGCGTGCCTCCACATCCAGTCCCCGGATGGGACGGATGAGCGTCACCGACGGTGGCTCGAAGGGGGCGGTGGGGGGGGCGCGGCGCCGTCGCACGTCCGCCATCAGTCCCCGGTGTCCGTGGGCCAGCACGCCCAGCGCCGCCGCTCCCGCCGCCACCCACGCGATGTCCCGTGCGCTCATCGCCTCTCCCCCCGTCCCCTCGCTCCGGGCGCCCACCAGTTCCAGTCCCCCATCAGCCGCATCATCGCGGGGACGATGAGCACCCGGACCAGCGTGGCATCCAGCGCCACGGCGATGGCCATGCCCAACCCCATCGCCTTCACCACCACCACCGAGGCCAGCGCGAACGCCGCGAAGACGGCCACCATGATGGCCGCCGCGCTGGTGATGAGCCCACCGGTGCGCTCCAGGCCCTCGGCCACCGCGTGGGTGTTGTCACCCGTGCGCAGCCACTCCTCGCGGATGCGGCTGAGCAGCAGCACCTCGTAGTCCATGGACAGCCCGAACAAGGCGCAGAACAACAGGATGGGCAGCGACGGCTCGATGGGCCCGGGCTCGAAGCGCAGGAGCCGGTGCAGGTGCCCCTCCTGGAATATCCACACCAGCGCGCCGAACGAGCCCGCCAGCGACAGCAGGTTCATCAGCAGCGCCTTGAGCGGCAGCACCACGGAGCGCAGCAGCACGAAGAGCACGATGCACGTCATCCCCATCACGAAGCCCACCGCGGCCGGCGTGTTCTCCTTGAGGAACTCCGTCGCGTCCACGTCCGTGGCCGTCTGCCCGCCCACGAGGAGCGTCCCGTCCCCCACCGTGCGCTCCTGGCGCAGCGCCCGGACCAGCTCCCGCGCCTGGTGGCTGCTGGGCGGCGCGGACGTGAGCACCTGCAGCACGGCGACGTTGCCCGCGCGGTACGCGTCGCGCGCGGCGCGCACCTCGGCGGGCAGCAGCTCCGGGGGCGCGGCGGCCATCTGCTGATAGGTGGCCTTGTCCAGGTCGGGCGACAGATCCACCGCGCTCTCCACGCCCACCACGCCGGGCAGCGCGGCCATGCGCCGGCTCGCGTCGAAGAGGGCGGCGCTTCGCTCGGGCGTGAGCGCATCCCCGGAAGGGAACTCCACCGCCACCAGCACGCGCGTGGCGGCCTCGCGTGGGAACAGCCGCGCCAGCGTCTGCGCGCCCTGGCGGGCCTCGGTGCCGGGAGGCAGCGCGGTGATGTCCGTCGCGGCCAGCTCCAGACGACGGAACGGCAACCCCATGGCGAGCAGCAGCGCGAGCGTGGGCAGCAGCACCAGCCACGGATGCTTCATCACCCAGGTGGCCAGCGCGTGCCACACGCCGACGCGCCCCGTGCCGCGCCCGAAGGGCAGCCGCCCCTTGTCCACCCGGGGCCCCAGCCAGGACAAGAGCGCGGGCAGCACGGTGAGCGCGAAGAGCACCGCGAAGGCCACGACGAGCGCGCCGCCCAGGCCCATGGCGCTCAGGTACGAGCCGTGGAAGAAGAGCAGCCCCGCCAGGCCCACCGTGACGGCCAGGCCCGAGAACGCCACCGCGCGCCCGGCCGTGTCGAGCGTGCGCACCAGCGCGGCCTGCGTCGACAGCCCCTCGGCGAGCTCACCCCGGAAGCGGCTCACGATGAAGAGCGAGTAGTCGATGGCCACGCCCAGCCCGATGAGCGACACCACGTTGAGCGTGTACTGCGCCATGTTCGTGACGCGCGAGAGCAGCAGCACCCCCGCCACGCCACAGAGCACCGCGAGCCCGCCCACCACCAGCGGCAGCATCGCGGCCACCACCGTGCGGAACACCCACAGGAGCACCAGCAGCGCCAGCGGGAACGAGATGAGCTCCGCGCGCAGCAGGTCGTGCTCCAGCAGTTGGTTGAGCGCGGCGAGGAAGGCCACCTTGCCCGTCAGCGTCGTCTCCAGCCGCGGGTCATCCAGGGCCGCGCGCACGGTGGGGAACGCGGCCACGGCCTCGCGCTCCCCGCCCTTCAGGCGCACCAGTGCCAGCACGTCGTGCCCCGTGGCCGACACGAAGCGCGCGCCCAGCGCCCCGGGCGCGCCCACCGGGGACACCACCGACTCCACCTCCGGCAGCCGCCGCACGCGCTCGAGCACGTCCGCCATCGCCTGGGTGAAGCGCGGCTCGTTCGCCGTCCAGGTGTCGTGGTGGAAGATGACCGCCAGCGTCTGGTCCGTGGAGCCCGCGGTGGCGGGCCGGGCCAGGGCCTCGGCGCGCGCGGCCTCGATGCCGTCGATGGTGCCGGTGGTGAGGTGACCGCCTCGGCTCAGCACCCCGATGGCCACGAGCAGGAACACGCCCGCGCCCACCAGCACCACCCTCCGGTGCCGATGCACGCCCAGGGCGAGCCGGGCGAACAGGGAGGGGGACGTCGTCTCCGCGCTCATGGGGGC